>JAEUKG010000285.1 GCA_016794325.1 Myxococcales bacterium
AGTCGGGGGGGAGCCGGAAGCGGGCCGAATATTTCACCGCCTCGAAGACGGTGAGCTCGGGGTGGACGATGTCGTCCTGGGGCACGTAGCCGATCGAGCCGCGGAGGGCGTCGTAGATCGTGTAGAGGTCCTCGCCGTTGATGCGGACCTGCCCGCTCGTCGGCGGCAGGTATCCGTTCAGGGTCATGAGGAGCGTCGTCTTGCCGGCGCCCGACGGGCCCATGAGGGCGATCATGTCGCCGGGCAGCGCCTTGAACGACACGTGGTCGAGCAAGGTCTTCATCGAGGCCTTGTTGTCGCGATCGGGGACCTCGAGGAAGAGGTCCCAGGCCTCGATCTCGTAGAGCGGGCGCCCGGCCCACGACGCCTGGTGGTCCTCGACCACCATGCCGACCTTCTGATCCTGGACGTGGATCAGGAGGGGCATCGGGCCGATGTAGACCTTCTCGCCGTTCTGCACCGGGACGCGCTGGCCCGGCGCGATGCGCTGGCCGCGGACGAACGTGCCGTTGGCGGCGCCCTTGTCCTCGAGGAAGAGCTGCTCGCCCTGCCGGTGGATCACGGCGTGCCGCGCCGACACCTGCGGGTGCGGGACGACGATGTTGTTGTCGGGCGTGCGGCCGATGGTGATGACGTTGGCCTTGAGCTGCTCCATCGACAGCTCGCCGATCACGGTGCGGTGCTTGCGCGGGCCACCCTCGCCCGGCGGAGCGCCTTGGGGCGGCGGTGGGCCGCCCATCGGCGCGCCTTGCGGCCCCGGCATCGGCGCGCCCATCGGCGCGCCCATCGGAGCCCCGCCGGGCGCGGCCTGCGGGGCCGGCATCTGGGCGATCTGCATGAGCAGCGCGACCGGGACCGGCACCGGGCCGAACGCGATGACGCCGTTCGGATCGATGGGCACGGGCTGGTTGGCGGGGATGCGCTGGCCGCCGACGTAGGTGCCGCTCGTCGACCCCGAGTCGACGACCATCATGCGGTCGAGCATGACCGTCGCGTGGCTCGCGCTCACCGCCCCGTGGGCGAGCACGAGGGTGTTGCCGGGGGCCTCGCGGCCGAGGACGATCTGCCCGCGCTGCTGCGGCACCGCCCCCGGCGACATGAGCATCGAGCAGAGCGCGCGGTGCGCCAGCGGGAGCGGCGCCTGGCCGAGGACGAACTGCGTCCGAAAGTCGAACGGAACCGGCTGGTTCGGCGGTACGGGGTTGCCCCCGGCGAAGCTCGGGCCCTGGCCTCCGTCGATGAAGAGGAGCTGCCCGTTCTGCCGAACGACGCGCGCGTGGCGAGGCGCCACCCCCGGCCCGTTCACGACGACGTCGTTGTCGGGCGCGCTGCCGATCGTCACTTGGTCTTTGCCGAAACCACCGTTCATGACAATGGGGCGCATCCTAACATTTCGCCGGCTGGCGGGGTGCGCGGCGAACGGGCGCTCGAAAGTCGACTCGAAGGGCGAGGGCGGCGATCAGCGACGCGCGAGGCGCGCGAACGCGAAGCGCTGCTCCGCGCCCCACGGGGTGACGTGCACCTCGCGCGCCGCCTCGACCAAGGAGAACGCGTCCCCGAGCTCCGCCGCGAGGCCCTCGGGCGAATACCGGCGGACCGGCAGGCCGCTGCAGCGCTCGGGGCCGTCGGGCGCGAAGGCGCCGATGACGGCCTGGCCGCCGGGGGCGACCGCGGCCGACAGCGCCCGGACGTAGGCCGCGCGGGCGCTCGGATCCACGAGGAAGTGGAAGACCGCGCGGTCGTGCCAGAGATCCCACGTCGCGTCCGGCTGCCACGCGGTGACGTCCGCGACCACGAAGCGGACCTTCGAGGCGCGATCGCCCAGGCGCGCGCGCGTGACCTCGAGCGCGGGGCTCGCGACGTCGAGGAGCGTCAGATCGTAGCCGCCGTCGACGAGCGCATCGGCGAGCGTCGAGGCGCCGGCGCCGACGTCGAGGATCCGCGCCCCCGCGGGCAGCCCGGCCGCGCGCACGAGCGCGAGCGACGCGCCCGGCGCGCGCTGGTACCAGCTCACGGCGTCGTGCGCTTTGTCGCGGTAGACCGCGGACCAGTGGGCGGAAGGGTCGTGCTCGGTCACGGCGTCACGCTGGGGGCCGGAGGCGGAAGCTCGGGGAGCGCGGCGCCGCCGGCGTCGCGGTGGCGGCGGCGGCCGTGATGGGACGCCGTCGGCGGCGCCGGCAGCGGATCGGCCGACGTGGCGAGGGGCGCGGGGACGCCCCCCTCCTCGTCGGCGACCAGCGACTCGGTCGAGGCCGGGCCCGTGATCGACGGGACCAGCACCGGAGTGTGGTGCTGGCCCTTGGCGCGGAGCGTCGACACGAGCACCACGCCGAGCACGCCGAGGCCGACGACCGCGAGCACGAGCCCTATCACTACAAGGATAGATGGCCCGCTCCGCGGAGGCGGGACCGACGCCGGCGGCGGCCCGGGCGGGATCACCGCCGGCGCGCCCGCGGCGGCGGGCGGCGGCTGCCCCATGGCCAAGAGCGGGGTCTCCACCTCCGTCTTCGCCACGCGCGGCTTCGAGGGAGCGGCCGCCGGCGGAGCGACCACCGGCTGCGTGGGCGTGGGGGTGGGCGTCGTCGCCGGCGCGGTCGCCATCACCTCGGTGCCAGGGGCGGTGGCGGCGACGGTCGGGATCTCGAGGCGGGACGACGGGACGGCGCTCTCCTTGAGGCGCGCCACGAGCACGGTGATGTTGTCGTGACCGCCGCGCGCGTTGGCGAGGTCCACGAGCTGCCCCGCCGCTTGCTGGGCCGACGCCCCCGAGACCGCCTGGAGGACCTCCTCGGGCTCGACGAGGTCCGAGAGGCCGTCGGAGCAGAGCACGAACGCGTCGCCGGCGACGTGCATCACCGGCTCCGGCCGCAGCTCGACGTCGACGTCGGGCGTCATCCCCAGGGCGCGGATGATCTGGTTGGCGTCGGGGTGGTTCTTGGCCTCCTCGGGGCGGAGGTAGCCCGCGTCGACGAGGAGCTGCACCTTCGAGTGATCTTTGGTGACCTGGGTGATGGTGCCCCGCTGCACGAGGTAGCAGCGGCTGTCGCCCACGTGCGCGATCTCGGTGCCGCCCTTGTGGGCGAGGATGGCGACGGCGGTGGAGCCGGGGCGCCCGCCCTTCTCGGCGGTGGCCATCGCGTGCACGCGCGCGTTGGCGATGCGGACGGCCTCGCGCAGGGTCGCGCCCGGGCTCGCCTCGTCGGGAGCCGAGGTCACGTGATCGACGATCGTCTGCACCGCGAGGCGCGACGCCTCTTGCCCGCCCGCGTGGCCGCCCATGCCGTCGCAGACGACGCACAGGGTCCCGAGCCTGGTCTCGACCACGCCGAGCGAGTCTTCGTTGACCTGCTTGTCGGGGTCGCGCCCAGGATCCGTCTTCTGGCCGAGCTCGATGCGTGCACTATGCATTGGTTACTCGAACCGGACGCCCATCTCGATGGGCCCGAAGCGAAGCGTCGCACCGGCGCGTATCGGAGTCCAGACGGCCGCCGGCACGCGGCCGCCGTCGACGAAGGTCCCGTTGTTGCTCTGCTCGTCCCTCACCCAGAGCTGGGCGTTGTCCCACTTGAGCGTGGCGTGGACGCCGCTCACGCGGGGCTCGTGGAGGAGGACGGCGCACTGCGACGGATCGCGCCCCACCCGCACCTCCGCCCCCGCTCGCACCGTGTACGAGCCCGA
>JAEUKG010000288.1 GCA_016794325.1 Myxococcales bacterium
CTGGCGGCGGTGCTCGCGCGCGGGCGCATCCCCCAGACGATGGCGCTGTCGCTGTTCGAGAACGTCGCCGAGGCGCTCGTCGAGCTCCACGGGGCCGGGCTCGTGCACCGCGACGTGAAGCCCGAGAACGTCTTCGTGACCGACGGGCGCGCGATCCTCCTCGATCTCGGCATCGCGCGCGACATCGGCGGCGCCGACTCCACCACGACCCAGGCGGGCATGGTCCGCGGCACCCCGGCGTACATGGCGCCCGAGCGGTTCTTCGGGCGGCCGGCCGGCGTCACCACCGACGTCTACGAGCTCGCCACGCTCCTCTACGCGATGCTCACCGGCCGCTTGCCGTGGAACGGCGCCGACGACTCCGCCGGTCGCATGAACCCGATGTCGCCGGCGCGCGCGGGCGTCCTCGTCCCCGACACCCTCTCGGCGGCGCTGATGCGCGCCCTCGCCTTCTCGCCCGAGGCGCGGCCAGCGTCGGTGAAGGCGTTCTTGCTCGAGGTGCGGTCGGCGATCCGCGTGTCGGCGCGCGACCTCGGCGAGGCCTCGACCACGCTCGCCGCGCAGGTCACGCCGGCGGCGTTCGGATCGCCGACTCCCGGGCCCGTCGTCACCCAGGCGCAGCCGCGGCGGAGGGGGGCAGGGGCGTTCCTCGTCGCGGCGATCGCGGCCGCGGTCGGCCTCGCGTCCCTCGGCGGCGTGGGCGTGTGGGTCGTGCGTACGCGCGGCGCCCGGGCGATCGCCGCCGCCCCCGCCGCCGCGACCGAGCTCGCCGTCATCGCGAGCGCGACGGCGGCGCCGCCCGCGTCGTCGTCGGCGGCTCCCGCGGCGGCGTCGGCGTCGTCGATCTCGCCGGCGCCGCCCGCGTCGACCGCGTCGGCGTCGAGCGGCGCGCCACCGAGGCCGGCCCCGGCGAAGCCGAGCGCCGCTCCGAGCGCGGCGCCGAGCGCTGCCCCCGCGCCGGCGGCGGCGGGCGATCCGCTCCCGGCGTGCGAGAAGCTCGCGGCCTACTACTGCGGCCCCGAGTGGAAGCCCGTCGAGCGCGGCGAGTGCGCGGCGTGGACCAAGAACGCCAGCGACTGGCGCAAGTACACCGGCGAGGCGCGGCGGGCGATGAACGACTCGTGCGCGAGCACGCTCGCGCAGCAGCCCGCCGTCCTCGCTGCGCGCAAAGACAGCCTCAAGCGCGGCGCCGCCCCGCCTCCGCGCTGAGTCAATCCGTCCCGGCGTCGCTCGGGACGGGCAGACCGCCGTCGCCCGCGTCCGAGGCGCCCGAGTCGGGCGCGCCCCCGTCGACCTCCGCCACCGGCTCGCTGCACGCCGCGCAGCTCTCGCCGACGGCCCCCTGGTCGATCCACAGGCGGAGGCGGACGCGCTCGGCGAACGAGAGCGGCTGCGTGCGGTAGTCGGTCGGCCCCGTGCTCGGGTAGGGCATCTCGCGGCCGAGGACGTAGTCGTTCAAGATGGCCTGCTCGACCGCGTCGGGCGACGTCGCGGGCCGCGCGATGGCGACCGGCGGATCCTGGGTGCGCTTGCCGGCGCTCGGGCACGCGAGATCCCCCGCGATCGGGGAAGCGGGCGGCGCCGCGAGCAGCACCTTGTAGAGGAGCCAGCTGTTCGCGGCGTTCCCCTTGTCGACGAGCGGCATGTCGACGCCGAACACCGAGCCGGGGTCGTTCGGGAGGCTCCGCCGCGCGCCCGTCGCCGAGCCGTGCGCGACGCGGCCGGTCGCCGTCGCCTGCACGTCACCGAACGTGCCGAGCATGAGGCCCGCCGCCGCGGTCTCGGCCGAGCTCCCGTGGCATAGCTTGCCGCCGCACTTCGCGGTGAGGACGGGCTGGACGTCCCGACAGAAGTCGATGCGCGGATCGGTGACCTCGGCCTCGGGGGCCGAGTCCTTCGAGACGACGAACGAGACGTCGCGCAGCGTGCCAGGCGCGAGCGGGGAGCCGTCGATCGCGCGCAGCCCGAAGCCCTGGGGATCGGCGTCGGCCACCGGGAGCCTGAGCTTGTAGGGCTGGCCGGGGACGACCCAAGGTCGGCCCGAGTCGGCGGCGAGGGTCACGGTGAGCGTGACCGGATCGTAGGAGACGACGTAGTTCGCGCCGA
>JAEUKG010000297.1 GCA_016794325.1 Myxococcales bacterium
ACGCGCCTCCTCGCCCAGCTCCTGCCGCCGGAGGCCGGGTCCCGCGCGCTCGTGGCCGCGCGCGTCGCCGACGGCGCGGCCGTCCCGCCCTCGACCATCGCCGCCCGCGTCCCCGCCGACACGAACGCGTTCGCGCTGCGCGAGACCGGGGCGACCGGCGCTTTCATTGTAGGATACAGCTATCTGGTCGAGCGCGGCGAGGCCCTCTCGCTCCTCGTCCTCGGCGACGACGGCGCCCCGCGCGGCAAACCCCTCGAGGTCGCCCGCACGCAGAACGACATCGTGTGGTTCGAGATCGTCCCCACCGACAAGGGCGCGGTCTGCGTCTGGGCCGAGGAGACGCGCGGCGACGACGCCCACGTGCTCGCCGCCGCCGTCGACCTCCAGGGGCAGATGCGCGGCGTGCCCACCCGCCTCGCCCGCGGCGCCACGGTGTGGCAGGTCGTCGCCACGCCGCAGGGCGCCGCCGTCGCCATCGTGACCCGCGACAAAGACGCCCCGCAGAAGCCCCAGACGCTGTCGCTCCTCAAGGTCGACGGCGACGCGAGGGCGGTCGGCGAGCCCGCGGTGGTCGCGCGCGGCGCCATCGCCGGCGACATCGAGGTCGCCCGCACCGCGCGTGGATTTCTCTTCGCTTGGACCGACCGCGCCGACGCCGAGACCCACGTGGCGGTCGCGTCGATCGACGAGCAGGGGAAGGCCTCGCCCGTTCGCAAGGTCGCCGAGATGCCGGGAGGTGCGACCCTCTTCGGGCTCGCGGCGGGGCCCGCGGGCGTCGTCGTCGCCTGGGAGGAGCGGAAGAAGCGCACCCTCGGCTCCCGAAGGGTGTATTTTGCACGTACGACCGAGGGCGGCGTCCGCGAGGGGAAGCCGTACGTGGTCGAGCTCGCCGGCAAAGGCGCGTTCGAGCTCGCTGCGACGCCGAGCGGCTTCGCCTTCCTCGCCGATCGGCGCGTGTGCGAGCCGGCGGTCGCCGGGCAGGGCTCGTGCACGGGGCCCATCGCGCCCGCGGTCACCCGCCTGTCCCGCGACATGGACGCGACGTCGACGGAGATCGTGGAGGACGGTGACGGCGTCGCGACCCTCGCCTGGGGCCTGCGCTGCGACGGCGACCGCTGCGCGGTGCTCGCCGCCCGCGGCGACGACGTGTCTCGCGTGAGCGCCGTCGACCTCGACGCCAAGCCCGCGCCGGCGGCGGCCGCCAAGGTCGCCCCCGCCATCCCGGCCGACGCGCCGAAGATCACCGCGCTCGACACGCTCGCCGCGGGAGACACCATCGCCGACGTCGCGGTCGCGGCGTTCGGCGACGCGACCGCGGTCGCCACCCTCACCGCCGCCGTCGACGACCCCGGCAAGCCGCAAGCCAAGGGCGCCACGCTCGCGGTGCGCACCTACGACAAAGCGGGCGCCGCCGGCGCGCCCCAGGTGATCTCCACCCGCGCCCTCACCGTCGGCGGCGTGGCGATCGCGCCCGCGGAGAAGGCCGACGACGGCGGCGCCGTCGTGTGGGTCGCACGCGAGAACGGCGACCCCGAGGTGCATGTTACACGCGTCGACAAACGCGGGAAGCGCACGAACGACGTCCAGCTCACCCAGGCGAAGGGCGACGCCACCGACGTCGCGATCGCGCCGGCCGCCGGCGGGTGGATCGTCGCGTGGGTCGACGGCCGCCACGGGCCCGGCGAGGTCTACGCCACCAAGGTCTCCTACGATCTGTCGCGCGTCGCCCGCGAAGAGCGCATCACGAGCGCGCCCGGCGACAAGAGCGACGTCGCCCTCGTGAGGTCGGACGACGGCTACTGGATCGCATGGTCCGATCCGCGCGAGAGCCCGAAAGACGCGTACTCCGACGTCTACCTCGCGCTCCTCCGTCCGAACGACGTCAAGCGCGCCGGCGCCGAGATCAAGGTGCTCGCGAGCGCGGCGCACTCGCGCTCGCCGCGCCTCGCGGCCACGCGCGACGGCGTCGTCGTCACCTGGGTCGAGGAGTCCCCGATGGGAATCGAGGCTCAGGGCGAGGCGTTCGGCGCGATGGTGGCCGCGTTCGACAAGCAGGGTAAGGCCGTGGTCCCGCCGCAGAAGATCCGCCTCGCGGGCGACGGCGGGGCGCAGTCGATCGCGCTCGAAGCGAGCGCGGCCGGCGCCCTCCGCGCCGTCGTCGCCCGCGCGTCCAAAGACGAGATCGTGCTCGACTCGGTCGACTTCGCGGGGGTGCTCGGGTCCACGCCCCCGCGCGTGTTCCCGCTGCTCACGCTCGACGGCCCGGCGTCGATGGACGTCGCGATGCGCCTGCACGGCGGCGTCCTCTACTTCAACGACGACGGTCCCGACGCCCAAGACCGGCGCGCCCGCCGCGCGACGATCGCCTGGAGGCCCTGACGTGCGCGCGCGCCCGCCGCTCCGCGCGCTCGCGTCCGTGCTCGCGGTCGCCCCCCTGCTCGCGGCCTGCCCCGGGCGCGACGTCCCCCACCCCTCGGGCGCGATCGGCGACTGCGGCGGCTTGGCGCCCGCCGAGTGCAAGCGCGCGCAGGGGATGATCGCGGCCACGCGCGTCTACTCCAACGTGACGCACGATCTCATCCTCGACCCGACGAGCAGCTTCGCGCCCGGCCGCGGCGTCGAGCGCTCGAGCGGCGTCACCAAGGTCCACCCCACGCAGTGCGCCTCCCCGCGCGCCGGCGTCGCGCACGACGTCGACGCGCAGACGGTGGACTTCGCGTACGTGGGCCTCGCCATCGACGAGACCATCGTCGGGCTCGACGAGGACATCACCCCCTACTTCTCCGGCGGCGTCGAAGGTCGGACGCGCAAGGTGCGCCTCGTCGCCCTCGCGTTCGTCCGCGACAAGGATCCGCAGTTCTTCGAGGCCTCGAGCGACGTGACCTACCAGGGCGCCGGCTGCGCCTGCGGGACGTCCACCCACTTCGTCGGCGCGGTGAAGATGGGGGGGATGCTGAGCTACGAGATGAACGTGAAGGCAGGGGAGGTCCACGCCCGCGCCCTCGAGCTCGTGAAGGTGAAGGTCGGTCGCAGCGACACGGCGGTCACCCAGCACCAGGTCGGCGGCCTCGAGGTCGACGGGCTCGAGGCGCAGCTCGAAGGAGGGCCGCCGCGCCCGCTCTCGTTCCGGGTGAAGAACCCGGTCCCCGTCGCCTACGCGCTCTACCCCGTGAGCGACGTGTGCAAGCTCTCGCTCCCGGTCCCCGAGGTGTCCCCGCCGCTCGTCGACTTCGGCGACGTCCCGTACGGCAAGACCGGGCAGCGCCTCCTCCACATCGTCAACCGCGCGACCCTCGATCTCTACGCGGACCACGGTGGGGCGACCTACGCCGTCCCCGCGCAAGGGAGCCTCGACGTCCCCGTCACCTGGAAGCCCTCGGGCGACGCGCCAGGTTGCGAGGTGCAGACGCGCGAAGAGACGCTCGTGTTCACCCCGCGCGACGCCTCCGCCCCCGTCGTCCCCAAGCAGCAGGCCGTCCGCGTCGTCGAGCGCGTGCGCACCGGCCGGCCCACCGTCGAGCGCCGCGAGCGCATCGACTCGGGCGAGGCCCGAAAGCCCAACTACGCCGCGACGAACCGCGAGCTCGCGTGCCCGCCCGACTACGTCGTCGAGTCCTGCAAGGCCGAGGCGACGCAATGCGGAGACGGAAAGTGCGACAAGTATGCGTTTGTCGCACACGAGCAGGGCGGCAAGTGCCAGTTCGGCTGCTCGGGCCCAGACAGCCTCGTCTTCGGCTCGAATCATTGCCGTTTCGAGGCGGTGGCCACCTGCAAGCTCCGCTGCCCCCCGTAGCGATCCGCTGTCCTCCATCGAGGGGACACGGCGGCGATCGATTTCAGGCAACCTCGCCGCGGCGATGGACGACAGGCCTCCAACGGAGGATTCGTTCATGGAAACCCGCATCAGCGCCGCTCGCACCGCCGACATCCAGACCCAGACCAGCGCCCCCCGCGCCACCCCCACCGATCAGACGGGGACGCGCTTCGCCGACGTGGTCGCCAAGACCGCGGTGAAGGGCGCCGAGCAGGCCGCCACGATGATCCCCGGCGCGCCGGTGATGGCGGTCGCGCTCCGCAGCGGCTTCCAGAGCGTCCCGATGCCGAGCCGCCTCAACGGGGCGACGTCGATGGGCGCCCCGGCGCTCGGCGGCGGCGTCGCCGGCGCGGGCACCGGCGCGGCGGGCGGCAGCGCGGCCGAGGGGCCGGTCGCGGTCGCGGCGTCGCCGGCGGAGACGGGCGTGGAGTCGTCTCTCGCGCAGGCCCAGGAGATGAACCTCTACTTCCTGCAGATCCAGGAGCAGGTGAACGCGCAGAACCGCTCGTTTACGACGCTCTCCAACGTCCTCAAGGCCGAGCACGACACCGTCAAGACGGCCATCGGCAACATCCGCTGAGCCGAGACGCGCGTCGGCCCGCAGGGCCGGCCACCCCCCGGCGCGAATCGCGCCCAGAGCGCCGCCAAGCGCGGTAGAATCGGGAGGTCCTCATGGGTATCGATCGGATTGGCAAGGGAGGAGGCCTCCCCCCCACGCAAGGCGCGGGCGACGTCGGCGGCGCCGAGCGCACTGGCCGCACGTTCCAAGTCGAAGGCGGCGCCAAGGCGCAGAGCAAGGCGCCGGTCGACGCGGCCCAGGCTGCGGGGCCGTCGCTGCTCGAGCAGCTCCGCGCCGGGCAGATCGACGCGGCGACCTACATGGACAAGAAGGTCGACGAGGCGACGTCGGGTCTGCGCGGTTTGTCGTCGTCGGAGCTCGACTCGATCAAGTCGGTCCTCCGCTCGCAGATGGCGACCGACCCGCAGCTCCGCGACCTGTTCCAGCAGGCCACGGGCCAGCACCCGCCGGCGCCGCCCGAGGACGAGGGCTGATGCCCGAGCTCGGGCGCCGCGGCTTCGTGCTCGGCGCGGCCGCGCTGCTCGGGTGCTCGCGGCGTGACGCGACGAAGTCGGCGCCGCCCGCGATGTCGGTGTTCGCGGCGGAGCCCGACGCTGGCCGCGGGCCGTCGGGCGCGGTGCGCCTGCTCGAGTGGGACGTCGACGCGCGAGAGGGCGGCCCTGGTCGCGTCGCGGTGCTCGTGCCCGCGTGGGCGGAGCCGAACGAACGTTTCCCCGTGCTCGTCGCCCTCCACGGCCGCGGCGAAGCGCTGAAGTCTCCGCGCGACGGCGCCCTCGGCTGGGCCCGCGACTACGCGCTCACCCGCGCGTACCGGCGCCTCGCCGCGCCGCCGCTCAACGACGACGACCTCGAGCGGATGAGCGATCCGGCGCGCCTCAAGAAGACGAACGAGGAGCTCGCCCAACGCCCGTTCGGCGGCGTCATCACCGTGTGCCCGTATTTGCCCGATCTCGACCTCGTCGATCCCGGCCCCATCCGCGCGTACGGTCGCTACCTCGTCGAGGTCGTCCTGCCGCGCGTGCGCCGCGACACCCCGGCGTTGCCGTCTCCGTCGGCCACCGGGATCGACGGCGTGTCGCTCGGTGGGGCGGTGGCGCTCCGCGTGGGGCTCGGGATGCCGGAGGCGTTCGGCGCGGTCGGTACCCTCCAAGCGGCGGTGCAGAAGCGGCAAGCGCCGGATCTCGTGGCGCTCGCCCGGGCCGCGCGCGCCAAGAACCCGAAGCTGCGGCTCCGACTCCTCACGAGCGACGGCGACTACTTCCGCGAGGCGATCCAGGCGGTCGGCAAGGCGTGGCGCGACGCGGGCGTGGACCACGAATACGTCGAGGTCCCGGGGCCCCACGACTACCCGTTCAACCGCGGCCCGGGCGCGTTCGAGATGCTCCTCTGGCACGACCGCGTCCTCCGGGGGTGACCCGGGGCGGTCGTGCGCGTACGATGGAGCGCCACCGATGGAACCGCGCGACGCCGTCGCACACCCCCGCGAGGACCGACCTTCGAGCCGAGGCTTCCTCCTGCCCGTGCGGGCGGACTCCGACCCCGCCGAGCTCGATCCCAAGCTCGTCGGCGGCAAGGCGTCGCGCCTCTATTTCCTGGCGAAGCACGGCTTCCGGGTGCCCGAGACGTGGGTGGTGCCCGAGCGCGCGTTCGCGATCGCCCTCCGGTCGCTCCCGCCGGCGTGTGAGCCGCGCTCGCTCTTGCGCGCCGCCACCGGCCGCACCGTCTACGCCCGCGCGGCGGAGGCTCGCCAGGAGATCCTCGGGGTGAAGATGCCGGCGGAGCTCGAGTACGAGCTCCGCGCGCTCTACCGCGAGGTGGAGGCGCGGATGCCGGGC
This sequence comes from Myxococcales bacterium, assembly GCA_016794325.1. Classification (GTDB taxonomy): domain Bacteria; phylum Myxococcota_A; class Polyangia; order Polyangiales; family Polyangiaceae; genus SXNL01. The sequence goes on from JAEUKG010000297.1 coordinate 6,230, forward strand.
GGGCTCGCGGTGCGGTCGAGCGCCACCTGCGAGGACGGCGCCCTCGTCTCGATGGCGGGCCTCGCCGAGAGCCGCCTCGGAGTCCGCGGCGAGGACGAGCTCCTCCACGCGGTGCGCGAGGTGTGGGCGTCGGTCGCGTCCGGGCGCGCGCTCGTCTATCTCGCTTCGCACGGTGTGCGCGACCTCGGGATGGCGGTCGTCATCCAGCGCACGATCCAGGCCGAGGCGGCGGGCGTGATGTTCTCGCGCACCCCCGACCGCAAGCCCGAGCGCATCATCAACGTCGGCTTCGGCCTCGGCTCGCCCGTCGTCGACGGCGTGGCGACGCCCGACGTCTTCCGCGTCCGCAAAGACGGAGAGATCCTCGAGCGCACCATCGCCCGCAAGGCGAGCGCGCTCGCGGTCGGGGCGCACGGGCTCGAGGCCCGGCCGACGGCGGCCCCCGACGCGCCCGCGCTCGACGACGCCGGGGTGCGCGAGCTGTCCGCGATCGCGACGCGCCTCGAGGCGATCGAGCCCATCGCGTGGGACGTCGAGTTCGCGCGCGACGAGGAGCACATGTGGGTCGTCCAGGCGCGGCCCGTGACCGGCCGGGGCCTGCCCGAAGGCGGCGACGAGACGACGGTGTGGAGCCGGGTCAACGTCGGCGAGGCGCTCCCCGGGGTGGCGACGCCGTTCACGTGGTCGGTCGCCGGCGCCTTCAGCGAGTCGGGCTTCCGCCGCGCGTTCGCCACCCTCGGCTGCAGGGTCCCGAAGAACGCCAAGCTCGTCGGCAACGTGCACGGCCGCTTCTACCTGAACCTCAGCCAGTTCATGCGGATATGCGCGCAGGTCCCCTGGCTCGATCCCCGCACCCTGCTCGAGGTCGGCGGCGGCGGCGGCTCGGAGGAGCTCGAGCACCAGATCCACGGCGTGTCGCGCCGCTTCTTCTACGCCCGCCTGCCGGTGACGGCGAGCAAGCTCGTGAAGGAGCAGGTGCGCCTCGATCAGGAGGTCTCCTCGTTCGAGTCGTTCGCGACGAAGGCGCTCCGCATCCATCGCGCGCTCGACCCCGCCGTCCTCCCCGACGAGGGGGTGGCCCGCATGCTCCGCGACCTCCAAGACCTCCTCGAGCGCACCGGCAACACGATGCTCACGTGCGCGTCGAGCTCGCTCGGGACGCACATCGTCCTCAAGACGGCCCTCGAGCGGGTCGCGCCCGGCAGCGGCGAGCGCTTCGCCCACGGGCTCGTCGCCGGCATCCGCGATCTCGAGAGCACGCGCCCCGCGATCGGCATCGCCCGCCTGGTCGAGGTCGCTCGACGCGATCCCGAGGGCCGCAGCGCCCTCGAGCGCGACTCGACCCGTCGCCTCTCGGATCTGCCCGACGGCCCGACCAAGGCCGCGCTCCGCGAGTTCCTCGACGCGTTCGGCGATCGCGCCGTCCGCGAGGCCGAGCTCTCGACCCCGCGCTGGCGCGAGGACCCGTCGCCGGTCCTCACGATGGTGCGCGTCGCGCTCCGCGGCGGCGGGCGCGAGGTCGAGCGCGCCCAAGCCGAGGGCCGGAGCGTCGCCGACGCCGCGATGGTCGAGCTCGTGCCGAAGCTCAACTTCGCCCAGCAGACGCTCGTGCGCCACCTCGTCGCCCGCGCGCAGAAGGCGGCGCGCTTCCGCGAGCGCATGCGCGCGTGGGTCACGCGGGTGCTGGGCATGATCCGCGAGGTCGCGCTCGAGGCGGATCGTCGCCTGGTGCGCCTCTCTCCCGAGCTCCGCCGCGAGGCCGAAGCGCTGAGGGTGGCGGGCTCGCCCCTCGCCGAGATCCCGCCGGTGTTCTTCCTCGGCGTCGACGAGGTCGTGCACGCGCTCCGCGCCTCGCGCACCGACCTCGCCCCCCTCGTCCGCGCCCGGCGAGCCGAGCTCGCCCGCGATCGCGCCCGCCCCGAGCCGCCGATCACCTTCGTCGGCGTGCCGCCGCCGATCGTGATGCCGGCGTCGGGCGGCGCCGTCCTGCGAGGCATCGGCGCCTCGTCCGGCGTCGTCGAGGGGACGGCGCGGGTGCTCATGCACGCGCACGAGATGAACGACCTCGTCCCCGGCGAGATCATCGTCGCCCCGACCACCGACGTCGGGTGGACGCCGCTCTTCTTGCTCGCCGCCGGCGTCGTCACCGAGCTCGGCGGTCCGCTGTCGCACGCGGCGGTCGTCGCGCGCGAGTTCGGCGTCCCGAGCGTGGTCAACGTCGACGGCGTCACCCGCGCGCTCCGGACGGGCGATCGGATCCGCATCGACGGCGACCGCGGCACCGTCGAGCGACTGGGATGAGCGCGCCGCGCCGCGCGCGGACCCTCCGCTGGATCGTCGGCGCCGCGGACGGCGCCACCGTCGCCGACGTGCTCGCGCGGATGAAGGTCGACGCCGCCGAGGTCACGCGCGGCAACGTCTTCGTCGGCCGCCGGCGCGTCGTCGCCGCGACAGAGCCGGTGCGGATCGGGGACGAGGTCCGCGCGACACCCGACCGCGGCGAGGCCCGGCCGCCGCCGCGCGTCCTCTTCGAGCGGCGCGGCGTGGTCGCCGCCCTCAAGCCGGCCGGGGTCCCCACCATCCCCGACGCCCAGCGAGGCGAGTCGTTCGTCGCCGACGTCGCGCGCGCCCTCGGCCGCCCGCCGAGCGCGCTGCACCCGACGAGCCGCCTCGACCGCGCGGTGAGCGGCGTCGTCTTCTTCGCCCTCGACGACGCCGCGCGGGCGGCGCTCTCGGCCGCCCGCGAGGAGGGCCGGTACCACCGGCGCTACGTGGCCCTCGCGCGCGGGGCGCTGGCCTCGCCGCGAGGCACCTGGGACGCGCCCATCGGCCGCGCGCGCGACCCGCGGCACCGAGCCGCGCGCGGCGTCGACGCGGCCCCGGCCCAGACCCACTACGTGCAAATTGCAAACATGCAGGATGCACTGATGTTGGCGGTCGCGCCGGTGACGGGCCGCACCCACCAGATCCGGGTTCACGCGAGCGACGCCGGCGCCCCGCTCCTCGGCGACGCCACCTACGGCGGGCCGGCGCGCGTCGTCTCTCCCCGCGGCGCCGCCGTCACCGTGCCGCGCATCGCCCTCCACTGCGCGTGGGTGCACGTCGACGGGACGCCCTGGGCGGCCGAGGCCGAAATCCCCGGCGATCTCGACGAGTTGTGGGCATCGCTTGGCGGGGACCGTGCGATGTGGAAGGTTGCGACCGCGTGCCCCGTCCCCTGATCCAACGCCTGGCCGTCACCGTGACGGTCGCCGCGGCCACCGCCGGCGTCGTCGGCCTCGTCGCCGGCGGAGCCTCGGCCGGAGAGCCTCGCGCCGACGCGGGCCCGGCTCGGCCCGACGGCGGCGCCGACGCGGCGCCTCGCCGGATCTGGATCAACGGGCCGCCGCCGCCGCCCGCCATCGTCATCACCAAGACTCCGCCGGACCCGACGCCCTCGCGGACCCGCGCGAAGTGGGTGTTCGACCTCAAATACGATCACGGCTCTCCCTACCTCATGGCGGTCCGTCGCCTCGAGCTCGCCGCCCCGGAGGACGCGCCGCGGATGATGGGCCGCTTCGCCCTCGAGCTCTACGAGGGGCCGACCTTGATCGAGCGCGTGCGCTTCGACTTCCCGATGCTCGGTGTGCCGGAGCCCGACGCCGGCTTCGGCGCGCCGCCGCGCATCGAGCCCAAGCTCGTCACGCGCGTCGGCGTGTTCTTCCCCGCGCTCGACAAGGGGACGCGCCTCGAGCTCTGGGATCGCGCGACCGATCGCCGCTGGACGCGGCCGTGGCCGCCCGCGGCGACGGTGGCTTCGCCGCCGTCGGCGTCGGACGCCGGGCCCCCGGGCGAAGTTGACGGTGGAGCCCCTTGATGCGACAAACGGTCTAGCGATGTCCACCACCGAGACCACCGAAGATCCGTTCGTCGGCAAGACGATCGCCGGCAAATACAAGATCGTTCGGCTCCTCGGCGAAGGCGGGATGGGCGCGGTCTACGTCGGCGAGCAGCCGATGGGCACCACCATCCGCAAGGTCGCGGTCAAGACGCTCCACAAGCACCTGTCGCACGACCCGCAGATCAAGGCGCGCTTCCAGCGCGAGGTCGGCACCGTCGCCGCCCTCGAGCACCCGAACACGATCCAGGTCTTCGACTTCGGCGAGACGGACGACGGCACGCTCTACATCGTCATGGAGCTCGTGCAGGGCCGCAGCGTCGCCGACGTCCTCGAGAAGGACGGGCCGATGCCCCCGGAGCGCGTCGAGCGCATCATGGGGCAGGTGTGCGGGTCGCTCGAAGAGGCGCACGGCCACGGCATCATCCACCGCGACCTCAAGCCCGACAACGTCGTCTTGTGCGAGCGCGCCGGGCAGAAGGACTGGGTCGAGGTCCTCGACTTCGGCATCGCCAAGCGCTCGAACGAGACCGACGAGCGCGAGCAGAAGCTGACCCAGCAGGGGATGGTGCTCGGCACGCCCCCCTACATGAGCCCGGAGCAGTTCACCGGTCACCCGCTGGACTTCCGCAGCGACATCTACGCCCTCGGCGTCATGTCGTACGAGATGCTCACCGGTCGCTTGCCCTTCGAGGCGAACACCCCGTGGGAGTGGGCGACGCAGCACATGACGGCTCAGCCGAAGCCCATCGAGGTCCAGCCCCAGGGCGGCAACATCCCGCCCAAGATGCGCGCCGCCATCATGCGGTCGCTCGCCAAGAACCGCGACGAGCGCTTCGCCTCGGTGAAGGAGTTCTTCGAGGCGTTCGCGACGGGCAACGCGGACCTCGCGCCGACGTCGATGCGCAGCGCGCCCCAGCCCAACGCCGGCGCAGGCGGCACGAGCGCGATGGTGGGAGCGGGCGCGGCGGGCGGCGCGGTCGTCGTCTCCGGCGCCGAGGCCGCCTCCCCGCGCGGCAAGACCGAGATCGGCGCGCCCATGCCCGCCGTCGGTGGCGGCTACGGGCCCGCGCCCGCGCCCATGCAGCCGGCGCCCGCCCCGGCGCCGAACCAAGGCTACGGCGGCGCGGCGGCGGTGCCTCTCGTGCCGGCCGGCCCGACGCACCAAGCGGCGAGCGGCGGTGGCGGCGGCAAGGGGATCCTCATCGGCGCCATCGCGGTGGTGGCGATCCTCACGATCGGCGGCGTCGTCGGCCTCACCGTCCTGCGCAAAGGTCCGAAGCCGGTGACCACCCCCGTGCCCACCGACACCACCACGGTCGCGACCGCCGATCCGACGAGCAGCTCCTCGGCGGGCTCCGGAGGCCACGACCCAGGGTCGGGGTCGAGCTCCGGCGACACCCCGCCGCTCGGATCGACGGCGCCGCTCGGATCGACGGCGGCGCTCAGCACCGCGAGCACGACCAAGCCGACGGGCACCACCACCACGAGGCCCCCCGGCAAAGACGCGGGCGGCGTGCCCACGCTCAAGCCGCCCGGCTCCACCGCGCCGCCGCAGCTGAGCCCCGAGACCAAGGCCGCCTGCCAGGCGGCGGCCAACGCGAAGCGCCAGGGCCTGTGGAAGACCGAGGCCGAGCTTGGCGCCAAATGCCGCGCCGGCGGTGGGTCCTACTGACACAGAACCTGAACGAAATCGTAAAGTTTCGTTGGGCGAGAACGATCGGCGAGCCACGGGCGTCTAATCGGTGAGCGGCGTAGACTTCCGCTACCCTATTCTCCTGCCGCCCGGTCCATGAACTGCCCGTCCTGTCAGACCCCCGCCCCCGACGCCGCGCCCTATTGCACTCGCTGCGGCGCCGCGTTGCCTCGCGAAGGCGCCGCCCCCGCAGACCCGCTCGTCGGCACCGTCCTCATGGGGCGCTACACCGTCAAGCGCCTGCTCGGCGAAGGCGGCATGGGCTGCGTCTACGAGGCCGAGCAGCAGCTCGGCACGAAGGCTCGCCGCGTCGCCATCAAGACGCTGCACAAGCACCTCTCGCAGGACGAGAACATCCGCACGCGGTTCCAGCGCGAGGTCGGCACGGTCGCCGAGCTCGAGCACCCGAACACCATCCAGGTGTTCGACTTCGGCGCCGCGCCTGACGGCACGCTCTACATCGTCATGGAGTTCGTGCAGGGGCGGAGCGTCGCCGCCGCGCTCGAGCAGGACGGCCCGATGGCGCCGGAGCGCGTCGCCAAGATCCTCTCGCAGGTGTGCGGCTCGCTCGAGGAGGCGCACTCGCGGGGGATCGTCCACCGCGACCTCAAGCCCGACAACATCGTGCTCACCGAGCGCGCGGGCCAGCGCGACTTCGTGAAGGTGCTCGACTTCGGCATCGCCAAGAAGCGCGACGAGGAGCACAAGGCCGAGAAGAAGCTCACCCAGCAGGGCACGGTGCTCGGCACGCCGCCCTACATGAGCCCCGAGCAGTTCACCGGTCGCACGATCGACGCGCGCAGCGACGTGTATTCGCTCGGCGTGATGGCGTTCGAGATGCTCACCGGCCGCTTGCCCTTCGCCGCGAACACCGCGTGGGAGTGGGCGACCCAGCACATGACGCAGTCGCCGATGGCGATCGAGCAGACGCCCAACGGCGAGCGGATCCCGGTGGCGATGCGCCGCGCGATCCGCCGCGCGCTCGAGAAGGATCCGGCCGCGCGCCCCCAGAGCGTGAGCGAGTTCGCGCAGGCGTTCACGGGCGCCGAGCCGCCGCACGCGCCGCACCTCGGCCACGCGCCCCCGGGCACGATGCCGACGCCGCAGGCCCCGAGCTTCGTGAGCCCTGGCCCCGCGCCCCACCCGGTGATGAGCGCGCCGGCGCCGAGTCCGCCGCGCGGCATGACGCAGGTCGGCGAGCCCGCGCCGGCGATGACGCCCGGCGCGCCGCCCTACGGTCCGCCCGTCGTCGCCGCGCCCGGCAACACGCAGCCGGGCGGAGTCCCCATGGGATTCACGCCGTCGCCGCCGATGGCCCACGCCGCCCCGGTGCACTACGGCACGCCCGCGGCGGGCAACCACGTCTTCCCGACACCGCCGGCGATCCCGGCGCCGCCTCCGCACGCGCACGAGGGCGGGGGTGGCGGCGGGAGCAGCCGAGGCCTCTTGCTGGGGCTAGCCGCGGTCGTCGCCGTCGCCAGCATCGGCCTCGTGACGTTCGCCTTGTGGCCGAAGTCGCCGACGACGAACCCCGTCACCGGCGTCCTTCCGACGCCGACGACCACGAGCACCGACACCGGCGGCTCGTCGAGCTCGTCGTCGAGCGGCGGCCCGTCGAACACGAGCACGGGGCCGGTGACGCCCCTCGGCACGAACACGACGAAGCCGACCACGAACCCGACCACGAACCCGACGCCGACGCCGACGCCGACGCCGACGACCAAGCCGACGCCGGCCCCGACGCCGACGCCGACGCCGACGCCGACCCCGGTCCCCACACCGACGCCGAAGCCCACGCCGACGCCGGTGCCGACGCCGGTGCCGACGCCGGTGCCGACGCCGGTGCCGACCCCGGTCCCCACGCCCACGCCAACGCAGCCGAAGAAGCTCGATCCGGTGGTCGAGGCCGCGTGCAAGGGCGCCGCAGACGCGAAGCGCAGCGGCCAGTGGGATCGCGAGGCGCGCCTCGGTCAGGTGTGCCGTTCGGGCGGCGGCTCGTACTGACGGCGCCCGCCCGCACGCGTTCGCGGGCGCGGCGCGCTCACAGGCGCTCGAGCACCTTCTTGGCGAAGAGGTACGCGTCGCCCGGCCAACGCGCCGACACGTACGCGCCGTCCTCGACCACGAACGCCGGGCGATCGTCGCCGAGGGTGCCCCGCTGCGTCAGCGTCCGCGGGCCGACGATCATCCGATCGGGGCTCTCGAGCGCGGCCCGGACCTCGTCCTCCACGTAGGCGGGGTAGGTCCGGTAGTAGCGCCCGAGCTTCCACGCGGTGAGGAAGTAGGCGGTGCGCTCCATGTATTTCGGGAGGCAGGTCGTTCGTTTCTTGTAGAGTGCACTCTTTCCGCTCTCGGGATCGGTCGCGCGCGCGAGGACGATCACGCCGTGGCAGATCGCCCCCACCGGTCGCCCGAGGGCGGCGAAGGCTGCGACCTTCGCCTGGAGCTCGGCGCTCCCGAGGTATTGCTTCATGCCTGGGGCGTGGCCGCCCGGTAGGACGAGCGCGTCGAAGTCGCTCGGCTCGATCGCGCTCCAGGGGATCGGATCCGAAAACGCCGGGTCCTCCTCGAGCTCGGCGTAGAACGCCTTGGGCTCGGGGTCGGCGCCGAGCTGGCCGAAGATCACGCCGGTGAGGAGCAGCGGATCGCAGGCCGGCCTCGCCCCGCCGGCTTCGGTCGCGAACACGACCTCGTGTCCCGCGCGCGTGAGGAGGCGCCAAGGCACCGCGACCTCGGTCGTGTCGAAGTCACGGTCGGGGAGAGGGACGAGGACGCGCTTCTTCACCCGGCCACTCTACCATCGCCGCGCCGCGCGCTCAGGGGCGCGCGCACTTCGCCAGGTCGGCGAGGAGCGTCTCGGCGCGCGAGAGGCCGGTCGCGGCGGGGTCGGCCCCCTCGAAGCGGCGGGTGAGGCGCATGTCGGGGGTGAGCTTGTAGGGGCTCTTCGCGCCCCGCACGAGCTCGAGGACCTTGGCGACGTCGAGCGGCGTGTCGTCGCGGAGGTGGAGCGTGACGCTCTTCGCCGTCGCCTCGCAGCCGAGGACGCGCAGCCGGCGCAGCTCCGTCTTGAGCGACATCATGCGCACGAGCGCCTTGGCCTCGGCCGGAGGCGGACCGAAACGATCTTCCATTTCTTGAGCGATTTCCTGCACATGGCCTTCGTCGGTCGCGCCCGCGAGGCGCTTGTAGACCGAGAGGCGCACGCCCACGTCGCCCACGTAGTCTTCGGGGAGGAGCGCGGGGACGTCGAACGAGAGCTCCGGCTCGATGTCGTGCACGACGGTCTCGCCGCGCAGCTCGTGCACAGCGTCCTCGAGCATCCGGCAAAAGAGCTCGAAGCCGACGCTCGCGACGTTGCCCGACTGCTCTGCGCCGAGGAGGTCGCCCGCGCCGCGGAGCTCCATGTCGAGGGAGGCGACCTTGAAGCCCGAGCCGAGCTCGGTGTGGCGCTCGAGCGCGTCCACCCGCGCCCTCGCGTCGTCGCTCATCGCCTCCGCCGGCGGGACCACGAGGTAGCAGTAGGCGCGCTCCTTGGAGCGACCCACGCGGCCGCGGAGCTGGTAGAGCTGCGCGAGGCCGAACATGTCGGCGCGGTCGATGATGATCGTGTTCGCGCGCGGGATGTCGAGCCCGCTCTCCACGATGGCCGTCGCCGCGAGGACGTCGTAGCGACCGTCGACGAAGTCGAGCATCGTCCGCTCGAGGTTCGTCTCCTCCTGGCCCGCGCTGCCCTTCGCCATCTGGCCGTGGGCGACGGCGATGCGCGCTTGCGGCACCAGCGTCTGCAAGCGCTGGGCGCGCTCGTAGAGGCCCTCGACGCGGTTGTACACGAAGAACACCTGCCCGCCGCGCTGGAGCTCGCGCTCCACGGCCTCGCGGATGAGGGCGTCGTCCCAGCGGGTCACGATGGTGCGCACCGCGCGCCGATCGACGGGCGGCGTGGTGATGAGCGACAGGTCGCGGATCCCCGTGACCGCCATCTGGAGCGTGCGCGGGATCGGGGTCGCGCTCAGGGTGAGGACGTCCACGTGAGCCCGGAGCTGCTTGATGCGCTCCTTGTGGCTCACGCCGAAGCGCTGCTCCTCGTCGACGACGAGGAGCCCCAGGTTCTTGAAGTGGATGTCCTTGGAGAGCAGGCGGTGCGTCCCCACGACCACGTCCACCGTGCCGTCCTTGAGCCGGGCGAGGGTGTTGTCTTGCGCGCTCTTGGTCTGGAAGCGGCTGAGGGCCCGGATCTCGATGGGGTAGCCGGCCATCCGCGCCTCGAAGACGCGGAAATGTTGCTGCGCGAGCACGGTGGTCGGGCAGAGCACCGCGACCTGCCGCCCCTCCTGCGCCACCCGGAACGCCGCTCGGAGCGCGACCTCGGTCTTGCCGAAGCCCACGTCGCCGCAGACGAGCCGGTCCATCGGCCGCGCGTTCTCGAGGTCGCCGCACACGTCGCCGATCGCCTTGGCCTGGTCGGCGGTCTCGTCGAACGGGAACGTGGCCTCGAAGGCGCGGTAGTCGTCGTCGATCGCGGGCAGGGGCGGGCGCTGCACCGCTTGCCGCTCGGCGTAGAGGCGGAGCAGCTCGTCGGCCATCTTGCGCACGTCGCGCGCGACCTTGGCCTTGGTCTTGGCGAACGTGGCCCCGCCGAGGCGGTCGACCTTCGGGTCGGCCTCGCCGCCCGCGTACTTCTCGATCTGGCTCAGGCGATATACCGGAAGGTATAGTTTGTCGCCCGCCGCGTATTCGATGACGAGGAGGTCGACCTTGATGCCCGAGACGTCCTTGTGGATCAGCCCGCGGTAGCGCCCGATGCCGTGCTCGCTGTGGACGACGAAATCGCCGACCGCGAGCGACCGCAGGTCCTCGACGAAGGCGCGGGCGGCGTCCTTGCCCGCGCGCTCGCGCTTGCGGTGGGCGCGCGCCCCGAAGACCTCCTCCTCGGTGACGAAGGCGAGGCCCTCGGCGGGGAGGACGGCGCCGCGGGCGAGCCCGCCGGTGACGATCGTGGCGCCGGCCCCGCCGGCCGCGAGCTCGGCGGAGAACGCCCCCGCGTGGATCTCGGCCTCGACCCCGCGGTGCTGCAGGAGCTGGGCGAGGCGCTCGGCTTGCGTCTCCGCGCGCGCGGTGATGACGACCCGGACGCCGTGGTCGCGGAAGTGCGCGATCCGCCGGGCCAGGGGGGCGATGGGGTGGGTCTTGCCCTTCGACGCCCGCGCGGCCTTGGTGGCGCGCGCGAGGTCGTCGTTGTCGAGCGCGCCGAGCGGCTGCGGGGCCACCACCCGCGCGAGCGCCGCGAGCGGGCCGCCGCCGGCGTCGCCGAGGATCGCCGCGCCCCGCAGGGTGACGAGCTTGTGCCGAGCGAGGCTCTCGGCCGCTTCGCCCTCGCTCGCGTAGAGCTCGGCGACCTCGAAGAACGGGCGCCCGGCGCGCTCGCGCGCACCCTCCGCGGCGCGCCCGAGCTCCCCCTCCGCGGCCGAGGCCACGGCCTCCGGATCTTCGATCGCGACGATCGCGTCGTCGGGAAGGTACTCGGAGATCGCCGACAGCCGCTCGTAGTAGGCGGGGAGGTAGCCGTCGGCGCCGAAGAACGCGCGCCCGGCCGAGACGTCCTCCGCGAGGCCGCGGGTCTTCATCGTCGGCCAGTCGATGCGGTCGGCGAGCTCGGCGATCTTGGCGCGGGCGCGCGCGACGTGGTCGCGCCCGAGGAGCGCCTCGCGCGCGGGCGGCAGCCACACCTCGCGGGCGGAGCCGGCCGGGAGCGTGCGCTGCTCGTCGGGATCGAACGCTCGAACGGAGGTGACGAGGTCGCCGTAGGTCTCGATGCGGACCGGCAGCGGCGCGTCCGGGGGCCACACGTCGATGAGGCTCCCGCGGACCGAGAACGACCCCGGATCCTCGACCACGGGCGCGCGAATGTATCCAGATTCGGATAGATCGCGGAGCAGCGCGTCGCGGTCGAGCTCGCTCTCGGCCTCGACGCGGCGCGACGCTCGGGTGAGCTCGTCACGCGGGATCACGCGCCGGAGGAGCCCTGGCGCCGAGAGGACCAGCGCGCGCCACGGGCTCCCCCTCGACAGGCGCGAGAGCGTGCCGAGCCGAGCCATGGCGCCCCGACGGTCGGGGCTCGTGTCGGCGTACGGCGACGACTCGGACGTGGAGAGGAGGAGCACTCCGCCTCGCTCCTCGTCGACGCCGAGGAAGAAGGCCAGGTCGGCGGCGAGGCGGGCGGCCCCGTCGA
>JAEUKG010000321.1 GCA_016794325.1 Myxococcales bacterium
GCCCCCGTCGATCTCCTCGACGAATACGGCCGCGACCTCCAGCTCCCCGACGCCTCCTCCTTCGCCTTGCGCGTCACCGTCCTCGCTCGCAAAAACGACGGCACCACCGCACGCGACGTCTACGAGCTCGTCGCCTCCTCCGCCGCAGGAGCCCTCGCCGTCGACGCCGGAGCGAACCTCGCCTCCTCGAACCGCCTCGCCGACAACGGCTGGGCCGTCACCTTCGGCGCCGACGCCCTCGCCCTCGAGATCACCTGCGATCCCGACGCCGACACCGTCGCCTTCAAGGCACGCGTCGAGTTCCTCTCCCTCGCCTGAGGCATCTCTGACATCGATGTCACGAGCTCCGACATCGATGTCACTCCCGACCTCCGCCCGTCTTCCCGCGGGCTCGGGCTTCGGCCCCTCGACCCCGCTCCCCGAACGCGAGCCCGAACCGAGGGGCCCGCTTGCGTACACGCGCGAATCAGCCTCGGGGCGAGTCAGTTGCAGCCGCAGCCGCCGCCCGCGCCCGTGAGGTCGCCGGCCGCGCCCTCGGTGACGGCGCGCACGTGCTCGTCGACTCCGATCGACACGCTGTCGGTCGTCATCGTCGGGTGAGCGAGGTGCCGGTGCTCCCACGGCTTGACGCCCCCGGCGCAGCCGAGGACGGAGACCGCGAGCGAGGCGACGAGGGCGAGTCTCTGCAGGGTCATCCTGGGATCGTAGCGCGTTCCGCGCGCGACGCTCGGCGTCCCGCCCGCGTCGCCCGGGGCCTCGCCCGCTGCTATGCTCCACGCGATGTCGGGCGCCAGCCAAGATCCGCACGAGCCGGAGGGAGCGAGCCTCGGGCCCCTCGCCGCCGGCGCGGTGATCGACGACGAGTTCGTGGTCGTGCGGCCACTCGACGAGGGCGGTATGGGCGCCGTCTACGTGGCGACGCAGAAGAGCACCGCGAAGCTCCGCGCCCTCAAGGTGATGCACCGGGACATCGTCGCCGACGCCGCGCTCAAGAAGCGCTTCGAGCAAGAGGCGAAGGTCGGCGCGCGGGTGAAGAGCGAGCACGTCGTCGAGGTCATCGCCGCCGGCGTCGACGGGCCGACGGGCCTGCCCTACCTCGCGATGGAGCTCCTCGAGGGCCAGACCTTGCGCGAGCGGGTCGACGTCCACGGGCCCCTGCCCCCCCCGGAGATCAAGGACATCTTCGGCGAGCTCTGCCACGCGATGGCGGCGGCGCACGAGGCGGGCGTCGTCCACCGTGACTTGAAGCCCGAGAACGTGTTCCTCGCGCGCCCGAACCGCGCGAGCTCGGCGAAGATGACGGTGAAGGTGCTCGACTTCGGCATCGCGCGCCTCGCGCAGAGCGCCACCACCCGGCTCACCCGCGGCGCGATGGGGTCGCCGATGTGGATGGCCCCGGAGCAGACGGCCCCCGGCGACGTCACCGCCGCCGCCGACGTGTGGGCGCTCGGCCTCCTCGCGTACCTCCTCTTCACCGGCAAGCACTTCTGGCGCGCCGCCAACGACGACGAGGGTACGTCCACCCAGCTCCTGCGCGAGATCGTGCTCGATCCCATCCCCCGCGCGAGCGATCGCGCGAGCGAGCGCGGCGACGCGGCGCTCCTGCCCGCCGGCTTCGACGCGTGGTTCGCGCGCGCGGTGGCGCGCGAGCCGGGCGAGCGCTTCGCCTCCGCCGGCGAGGCGTGGGCCGCGCTGCAGGGGCTCTGCGGCGCCGACGCGCTCGCGATCACCCAGATCGCGATCGACGTGCCGCTCGCCTCCCTCGATCGGGGCGCCACCGGCGCGGCGACGCCCTTCGGCGCCTCGATCCCGCCGACCACGAAGAAGTCGCCCGCGCCGGGCCCGGGCGCGGCGCCGCGGGCCAAGGCGCTCCCCGCCGAGACGCCCGTCGCCACCGTCCAAGACGCGACGCCGAGCGCGCCGCCGCCGAGCGCGCGGCCCACCACGCGCGCGCCGCTCCTCGCCGGGGTCGCCGTCGCGCTGGTGGGTGTCGTCGCCGGCGTCGTGATCGCGCGCGGCGGCGCCGGCGGGACCGTCGCTCCGCCGAACGCGACGGTGATCGCGAGCGCGTCGGCGATCGCCCCGCCTCCGAGCGCCGCGCCGAGCGCCGCCGTCCCCACGAGCGTGGAGAGCGCGGCCGCTCTCGTGGCGGTGGCGCCCTCGGCTTCCTCGGCGCCGGCGGCGGCGAGCGCGCTGGTGGTCCCTCCGCCGGCGAGCGCGCCGGCCGCCAAGGCGAGCGCGTCGGCCGCGAAGCCCGACGTGGCGAAGAGCGCGGCGCCCGCCGCGTCGTCGGCCGCGCCGCGGCCCGCGCTCGCGAACGGCTACGCGGATCCGAGCGACCGCAAGGGCGCCGTCACCTGGAAGATGGGCGACCGCCGCGCGCGCCTCTTCACCCGGCTGGTGAAGAACGACAGCAACGTGAGCGACGGCGTCGTCCGCGGCGCGATCGAGTGGAGCTCGTGGCAGTACCTCCGGTGCTACGAGCGCGCGTTCGCCTCGCTCAAGGACATGCCCGAGGGCGAGGTGCTCGTCTCGTTCGACATCATCGACCAGCTCCCGCGCCACGCGAAGCTCGTGTCGTCGACCTTCTCGAGCGCGAGCTTCAACGACTGCGTCGTCGGCACGCTCGTGGGGCAGACCATCAACGCCGCGGGCCCCGACGGAAAAGGCAGCGCGATCGAGGGGTTCCGCTTCGTCCCGGTGGAGTGACCGCGGACCGGAACGAAAGGCCGAGCTCGCGCGTTCGCCTCGCATGGAGCTCCTCTCGGCGGCGAATCGCGTGAGCGAACGGCCCGTCTACCGCCTCCTCGCATCGAGCGTCCTCGGCCTCCTCCTCCTCACCGCGCGCGCGGCGTGGACGGGGAGCACGAGCTACGGCTTCCTCGTGTGGAACCTGTTCCTCGCGTGGCTGCCGCTGGTGTTCTCCGAGATCATCGAGCGCCTGGCCGCGCGCGGCGCGCGCGCGCCGTGGCTGCTCGCGGTCGGCGCGGCGTGGCTCCTGTTCCTCCCCAACGCCCCCTACCTCGTCACCGACTTCATCCACCTGCGCTACCAGACCCTCGCGCCGCTCTGGTTCGACGCGGTGATGCTGATGGCGTTCGCGTGGACGGGGCTCGCGCTCGGGGTCGCCTCGCTCCGCCAGACCGCGCGCGTCGTCCGCCAGCGCTTCGGGCGCTGGGCGGGCGCCGCGTTCGTCGCCGGCGCCGCCGCGCTCTCCGGCTACGGCATCTACCTCGGGCGCTTCGTGCGGCTGAACTCCTGGGACGTGGTGACGCGACCCCTCCACGCCGCCTCCGAGGTCCTCGCCCCCCTCGCCCACCCGCTCACCCTCCAGCGCGCCTGGACCGTCACCGGCGCCCTCGGCCTCCTCTTCCTCGTCGCCTACCTCACCCTCCACCCCGAGCCCCGCGAAACCAAACCCACCCACTGAGCCCCCTCGCCTCCCGCGCACCAGCTTAGGCGAACCCTAAACGCCGGCTCCCTTCTCGCCCGTGCCCGTGCCCGTGCCTCAAGATCCCACACAATTCTGGTGCAAATCGCACGGGATCATGATCAAAGCGCGCCGCGATGGCAGAGAGCATTCGTGTGGAGTTCGAGGGAGCGAAGTTCGGCGACCGTCGGCTGGCCG
>JAEUKG010000323.1 GCA_016794325.1 Myxococcales bacterium
GCCCCCGTCGATCTCCTCGACGAATACGGCCGCGACCTCCAGCTCCCCGACGCCTCCTCCTTCGCCTTGCGCGTCACCGTCCTCGCTCGCAAAAACGACGGCACCACCGCACGCGACGTCTACGAGCTCGTCGCCTCCTCCACCGCAGGAGCCCTCGCCGTCGACGCCGGAGCGAACCTCGCCTCCTCGAACCGTCTCGCCGACAACGGCTGGGCCGTCGCCTTCGGCGCCGACGCACTCGCCCTCGAGATCACCTGCGATCCCGACGCCGACACCGTCGCCTTCAAGGCACGCGTCGAGTTCCTCTCCCTCGCGTGAGGCATCTCTGACATCGATGTCACGAGCTCCGACATCGATGTCACTCCCGCCCGCCGCCCCTCTTCCCGCGGGCTCGGCGAGCTGGACGCGCCTGGGGCCCCAAGAATCGACGTCTTTTCGGACATTTGCAGCGTAGACAGGGGCGCCCCGGCCGATTGCGCGCGGGGCGCTTCGCCGAGGGGCGCGACTCTGCTACGGAGACGCCCATGACGCTCCGCTGGCAGGCTCGCGGCCCGCATCGCATCGTCCACCTGGTCGCGACCGCCGACGGCGTCGCGGCGCTCGACGAGGCCGGGGCGATCGCCACGTTCCGCGAGGGATCGGCCGAGCGCGCGGGCGAGCTCGCCCTGCCCCGCCCCGCCGCGCGCGTCGCGCGCGCCGACGGCGCCTGGCTCGCGGCGTTCGCCGCCGAGCCCGCGCTCGTTCGCGTCCGCGGCGAGGACGACCACGCCGAGGTCGCCCGGGGCCGAGGCGCGCCCGCGTGGTTCGCGCTCCACGGCCGCTCGCTCGTCGTCGCGCGCGGCGACGCGGTCGAGCACTGGACCGACACCGGCAAGCTCGGGTGGAGCGCCGACCACCCGCCGTGCGTCAAGGTCGCGACGAGCGGCGACGTGGTCGCCGCCCTCTCCGGCGAGGGCGTCGTCGCGTTCTTCGACGCGAAGAGCGGGCGCGAGGGCGGCACGCTCAAGCTCGCGTCGACCGAGCTCGCCGAGACGTGGCTCCTCACCGGCCTCGAGGGCGGGCGCTTCCTGCTCGCCCTCGGCGATCGGCTCGTCTGGGTCGACGGCAAGGCCAAGAAGATCCTGAAGCGGGTGCAGGCGCGCGCGCGCATCGCCGCGGTGGCGAGCCACGGCGGCATCGTCGTCGCCGGGTGCCACGACGGCTGGCTCCAGGCGTTCGACGCCGACGGCGGCGAGCCGCGCGGCGCGTTCGAGGCCCACGCGGGAGGCATCGGTGACGTCGCGCTCGGCGCGGGCGCCGTCTTCACCACCGGACGCGCGTCCCACGTGCTGTGCGCGTGGGAGCGGCGCGCGCTCGACAAGTCGGCCAAGGGCGCGGCACCGATCAGCGCCCTCGCCGCCCGCGCGGACCTCGCGGTGATCGGCGAGAGCACCGGCAAGGCCCGGCTCGTGCGCGGCGACGCCGAGATCGCGGCGACGAACGTGGGCGGCCCCGTCCTCGCCGCCCGGGTCGGCCCCAAGGACACCCTCATCGCCGGCTCGGCGCGCGTCGTGGTGCGGCTCGGGCCGCCGTACAAGATGCCGCGGCCCATCGCGCTGCGCACCGTCGCCACCGCCCTCGCCATGGATGACTCCTACGCGTTCGCGGGCAGCGCCACCGGCGAGGTCGACGTGCACGACCTCGAGCGGAGCGTCCACGTCACGAGCTACCAGCTCAGCGAGGCCGGGATCTCCGCCATCACCCGGCTCCCGGGGGCGCTCCTCGTGGTCGGCACGGGAGCGATCGACGGCCGCCTCTTCGTCATCGACGTCGCCGAGGCCAAGGTCCTGCACCGCCTCGAGGCCCACGACGAGGCGTTCGGCGTGACCTGCCTGGCGAGCGATCCTCGAGGCCGCATCGTCGCGAGCGGCGGCGACGACGCCGCGGTGTCGCTCATCGACCCCCAGAAGGGTCGCGTCCTCTTGCGCATCCGCGTCAAGGAGACGCCGATCGCGATCGCCTTCGAGCCCACCGGCCGCCGCTTCGCCTGCGCGCTCGCCGACGGCACGGCGTGCCGCGTCTCGCTCGGACCCAAGCGCGCCGAGGTCGAGGACCTCGGCCTCCGCGGCGTCACCGCGGTCGCGTGGGCCAAGGAGCTCCTCGTCGGCTACGGCGACGGCCGCCTCGAGCGGGTGGCCGAGGCGCTCTCGCCGCGCGCGGACGCCTGAGCGGCGCCCTCACGACGGCGGCGCGCGGTGCCTCGCGTACACGCGGTCGCGGTACGCGAGGAGGTCGGCGAAGCGCTCGGCGAGCGCGGGCTCCGTCCACGCGCGGCGGGTGGCGGGCCCCACGACCCACGACGGGTGCTCCACCGGCGTCACGCACTGGAGCATCGACGCGACGACGACGTCGGCGAACGTGAACGCCCCCGTGACGTATTCGCGCCCGTCGAGGGCCGCCGAGAGCGCGGCCAGGCGCGGGACCATGCGCTCGGCGACGCTCGCGTCGTCGTGCGCCGGCGCGCCGTATTTGCGCGCGAGGAGCGACGCAGTGGCTCGCGCGACGGGCGCGAGCGCGGACGCGACCTGCGCGGGGACGAACGCCGGCGCGGCCTCGCGCTGCGCCTCCGGGTCGTTGCGGACGCGGGCGATGACGCGCGCGCGCGCGACCGCGAGAACGAGGTCCGCCTCGGCGACGGCGCGGTGGACGTCGCGCTCGGAGCCCTCGGGGAAGAGGCGCGGACCCGTGCCGCAGCGCTCCGCGTAGCGCGCGATCGCGACGGAGTCGAAGACGCGCGCGCCCGCGTCGTCCTCCAGGAACGGCACGCTGACGCGACCGAGCGGCCTCCGCCCGCGGAGGCGGAGCCACGGGCTCGCGACGAGCGGCAGGTGCTCGCGGTACCGATAGGGCAGGTGGTGGTGCTCGAGGGCCCACCGCGCCCTCTCGCTCCACGGCGAATACCCGAGACCGTAGAGGGTGCGCACCGAGGGCAAGTTACCATAGGATGGAGCCGTCATGCGGTGGTGGAAGCTCACTCTCGGCGCGGTCACCCTCGCGGGCGCGCTCGCGCCGACCCTGGGCGCGACCACCGCGTGCCGCTCGACCGGGCCGCGCTGCTACGACGGCGAGCTCGTCGCCTGCGACTGCGACGGCGGGCCGCAGGGGTACGCCACGTGCGCGGCCGAGCAGTACGGCGCGTGCGACTGCTCGGGAAAGATCCCGGGCACCGACGCCGCCGCGGGTGACGGGTCGAGCGGGAAGCCGCCGGCGACGTGCGACGCCAAGTGCCCGTTCGGCGCCGCGTGCACCAAGAACGAAGATTGCGCGACGAACCTGTGCAACCAGTACGACAAGCTCGGCGGCCGGTGCACCGTCGCGTGCAAGGTGCCCGGCGACTGCCCGCCCGAGTCCAACAAGTGCGGCGGCAAGGGCGTCTGCCAGATCCCCCAATGAGACGCGCGCTCCTCCTCGCCCCGCTCCTCTCCCTGGCGTTCGCGGCCTCGGCGCGCGCCGACGAGCCCTCGCGGGCGCCGGCGGCCGCCGACGCGCCCGAGCCGCCGCCGCCGGTGGTCAAGCCGCCGCCGAAGGAGGAGGTGTCCGAGGTCCGGGTGATCGGCGATCGCGCCGACTCGTTCCGCCGCATCCCCGGCGCCGGCCAGCGCATCACCGAGAAGGAGCTCGAGCGCGCGCAGCCCTACGACGCCGCCGAGATGCTCCGGCGCGTCCCCGGCGTCGTCGCTCGGCAGGAAGACGGCGGCGGGCAGCGCTTCGACGTCGGCATCCGCGGCCTCGACCCCGGGCGCGCGCGCCGCGTCCTCGTGCTCGAGGACGGCATCCCCATCTCCATCAACCCCTACGCCGAGCCCGATCTCTACTACGCCCCCGTGATCGAGCGGATGCGCGGGGTCGAGGTGGTGAAGGGGTCGGGCTCGATCCTCTACGGGCCTCAGACCATCGGCGGGGTGGTGAACTTCGTCACCCTCGCCCCGCCGCGAGGCACGCGCGCCGCCATCGACGTGCTCGGCGGCGACTACGGCTACGTTCGCGCGCTCGCCAACTACGGCGACGCCTACGGCCCGGTGCGCTACGTCGCGCAGGTGATGCACAAGGAGGGCGACGGCTTCCGCGGCGAGGGCTTCGAGAACACCGACGCCTTCGGCAAGGTCGCCTTCGACACGTCCGACAACGGCGAGCTCACGGTGAAGGTGGGCGTCCACGACGACGTCGCGACGTCCGGCGACGTCGGCCTCACCCAGGGGATGTACGAGCGCGACCCGCGGCGCAAGACGCTCAAGCCCAACGACCGGCTGCACCTGCGCCGCTACGAGATCGGCCTCATCCACGAGCAGCGCTTCGACGTCGACACCAAGCTCCAGACGCTCGTGTACGCGTACGAGACCGCGCGGGTGTGGCGTCGCCAGAACTACTCCCGCTCGCCCGCGGCCGGGCAGGTCTACGAGCGCATCGTCGGCGACGTGCGGCGCACGAACGATGCGATCTACATGCTCCACTCGAACACGATCCTCGATCGCACCTACGACGTGCTCGGCGTCGAGCCGAGGCTCGAGCACCGCTTCAAGACGCTCGGCCTCCGCCACACCCTCGACGTCGGAGTGCGCGGCCTCACCGAGTCCGCCGCCTACCAGCAGCGGCAAGGCGACAACCCCACCTCGGAGGCCGGGGCCTTGCTCCTCGCCGAGGATCACCGGACGTACGCGGTCGCCGCGTACGCCCACGACCGCGTCGGCGTCGGCGACTACCTGCTCGTGACGCCGGGCCTGCGCGTCGAATACGCGACCTTCCGGCGCAAGGTCGGGCGCCAGGGCGCGATCACGGACGCCGCCGACGTCGCGCAGGTGGGCGACAGCGCGTCGTCGGGCGTGATCCCGGGCATCGGCTCGACCTTCGGGACGCGCCGCGCCCACGTCTTCGCGGGCGCGCACGTCGGCTACGCGCCCCCGCGGGTGACGAGCGCGATCGACCCGCGCGGGCGCGATCAGGACCTCAAGCCCGAGCGCAACAGCCAGTACGAGGTCGGCACGCGCCTCGCCCCGTACAAGGGCGTCCGCTTCGAGACCACCGGCTACATGTCCTTGTTCACGAACCAGCTCATCGCGGGCTCCGACGCCGGCGCGACGCTGATCGTGAACGGCGGCGCCACCAAGCACTACGGGCTCGAGGCGGCGACGCAGCTCGGCATCGGCACGGTGATGCACCTCGGCTTCGACCTCGATCTCACCGGCAGCTACAACTTCACCCACGCGACGTTCCGCGGCGGCGACAACGCCGGAAACTACCTGCCCTACTCGCCGCTCCACACCGGCACGCTGGTGCTGGACGCCGCGCACCCGGTCGGCGCCGGGCTCCAGATCGCGACCACCTACACCGGGTACCAGTACAGCGATCCCCAGAACACGCAGAGCGACGACGGCACCGGGCGCGTCGGGCGCATCGACCCCTTCGTGAACCTCGACGTCGGCGCCCGGTACAAGCACGCGGCGAGCGGCATCACCGTCCGCCTGACGGTGAAGAACCTCCTCGACGACGTCTACGTCCAGAGCCGTCGCCCCGAGGGCATCTTCACCGCCGGCTATCGCCAGGTCATGATCGGCGTGCGCTACGACTACGCCGCCAAGGAGAAGAAGGAGCCATGAGCGAGCTCGACGCATCGAAGAGCCGGGTCCGGATCTTCACCTTCGCCGAGGGGATGTTCTCGAGGCTCGCCCACGACCTCGAGATCGACGCCCCCCTCGCCAGCGCGACGGGCGCCCTCGACGACTCCGGCGACGGCCACGTCGAGGTGACGGTGCGCGCCGGGAGCCTCCACGTCGTCGGCTTCGTGAAGAAGGGCGTGACCGATCCGAACGGGCCGAGCGCGTCCGACCGCACCGACATCCTCGAGCGCATGCTCGAGGCGATGAACGCCTCCGAGGGCACGACGATCCACGCCCGCGGCGACAAGAAGGGCGACAAGATCACGGTGGAGCTGCAGGTGCCCACCGGCGTCGCCCGCGCCGAGGCCACGACGCGCGAGGAGCCGGGCGCGGGTGGGAAGGTGCTGGTCACCCGCCTCCGCTACTCGATGCCCTCGCTCGGGATGAAGCCGGTGAAGGGGCCCCTCGGCGCCTTCAAGCTGTCCGATCGCGTCGAGGTCGAGGTCCGGGCCGCGCTGCGCTGATCGCGCGCGTTTCTCCCTCGATCGCGCGCCCTCCCCCGATCGCGCCGCCCGATGTCAGGCGGCGTCATTTGTGGAGGCTGCCGCCGCGTCGCACTCTCCCTGGGTCACGTGACCAAGGAGATGGACATGGATCGACGCGTTCTTGCTTTGGGTGTGGTGCTCGCGGGCGTGGCCGCGGGCTGCTTCGAGTCGGGCTCGTACGACGACGACGACTACCCGTCGAGCGGCCACTACGGCCCTTGCGGCGCGAGCCCCTGCAGCGGCAGCTCGTCGTCGTCGGGCGGCGAGGCCGCGCCCGTCGCGCCCCCCGCCGGCGGCTTGCGGGCGTTCGTGACCGAGGCCGGGTACGCGGGGGATCTGGCGGCCGCGGGCGCGGCCGCGGATGGGCTCGCGGGGGCCGACGCCCTCTGCGAGCGCGAGGCGAAGAGCGCGGGCCTCACGGGGCGATGGGCCGCGTGGCTGTCCACCTCGACCGTCGACGCCAAGGACCGGATCGACTCCGCGCCCAAGGGCTACTACGACGTCCGCGGTCGGTTCATCGGCACGAAGGCCGACCTCGTCGGAGTGGACCTCTCGTCGTTCGTCGACATGGGGCCGAAGGGCGGGGTCGCCTACGGGTCGGCGCGGGTCGGGTGGACCGGCTCGAGCGCGCTCGGGACGCGGCGCGACGCCACCTGCCGTGACTGGACGAGCTCCGACCCGCGCGTGACGGGCGCGACGGCCGGCTACGACTACGGCTACGGCGCCGGCGGCGCCGCGCCTTGCTCCACCGCCGAGCGCCTCTTCTGCTTCGAGCGCAGCCCCCTCCGCGACGAGACCGACGCCGGGACCTCGGACGGCGGCGACGGCGCGGCGCGACCCGACGGTGACGGGGGTGACGGAGGCGCGCCGGCCGCGAAGAAGCGCGTCTTCGTGTCGTCGACCCGACACTCCGGCCAGAGCCTCCACGACGCGCTCGCCGCGGGCGGCGCTCCGGGCGTCGACGCGATCTGCAACGGGCTCGCGGCCACCGCCGGCATGGACGGCGCCTACCACGCCTGGATCTCCGCGCGCGACTCCGCCACCGGACCGGTGACGCCCCTCGCGCGGGTGTCGCTCACCCGCGACTACTGGGACGCCGCGCGGACGACGAAGATCTTCGCGCCGGGCGCGTTCGCGACGCCCCTCGCGCCGGTGACGCTCACCGAGAGCGGGCAGCGAGCGGCCGAGGGCGAGGAGCTCTGGACCGGCGACCTGTCGCGTGCATTCTGCACAGAGTTCGCGGGCGCCGGCGGCGGCGCGGTGCGGCTCGCGACCGCGGGGCGGATCGCGAGGGACGGGTGGCAGGACGGCTCGGGGCTGCGCGCGTGCGAGGGCGAGTTCCGGATCCTCTGCTTCGAGGAGTGACGGATCAGCCGGCGTATCCCTCTTCGCCGTGCTGGGTGGTGTCGAGGCCTTCGCGCTCGTCGCTCGACGTGACGCGGAGGCCGACGACCTTGTCGAGCAGCTTGAGGAGCGCGAGCGTGACGAGGCCCGCGTAGACCGCGGCGACGGCGCACGCGAGGGCCTGCACCCCGAGCTGGTGCACGCTCCCGCGCAGGAGCCCGTCGGCGCCCACCGGATCGGCGACCTCGGGGAAGGTGCGCTTCTCGCAGAACACGCCGGTGAGGAGGGCGCCGGTGATCCCGCCCACGCCGTGGACGCCGAAGGCGTCGAGCGAGTCGTCGTAGCCGTATTTGTACTTCGCGAGCACCGCCCCGTAGCAGACGATCCCCGCCACGAAGCCGATGACGATCGCCGACCACGGCGCGACGTAGCCGGCGGCGGGGGTGATCGCGACGAGGCCGGCGACGAGCCCCGACGCGACGCCGAGCGCGGTCGGCTTGCCGCGATGACGCCACTCGACCACGAGCCAGCCGAGCGCGCCGCCGGCGGCCCCGAGGTGGGTGGTGACGAACGAGAGCGCCGCGAGCTGCCCGCTCGACAGGGCGCT
>JAEUKG010000341.1 GCA_016794325.1 Myxococcales bacterium
ACCGGTCCAGTTCTTGCGGAAGTCCCACTCGCCGTTCGTGGTGGCGATGGTGAACGGGCCCGCGACGTCCCGCGGCGCGATCCCGTAGGGCCCCGGGGAGAAGTCGGCGGAGGGAGGCTCGGGGCACGCGTCGGCCGCGCACGCGTCGCTCCCGCCGGCCTCCGCCGGGGGGGTGGAGGCGTCGGCGGTCGGCGGCCCGGAGGAGTCGTCGCCCCCGCAGGCGAGCGCGCGCAGCGCGAGGGCAGCGAGGGGGAGGGCGGCGACCGGGATCGAGCGGGCCTCGCGCATTCCCCCACGATACCACCACGCCGGTCAGAGGAGCGCCATCCGGCTCCAGGTCATGTCGGTGCCCGCGCGGCAGTCGGGCTTCTTCGCCGGGTCGGGGTTCTTCATGCCGCCGGAGATGTCGCGCGCCTGGTAGCCGACGCGGGCGCGCCCGTCCTTCGTGAGCGCGAGGCTCGGGCTGTGGAGGAACCACGCGGCGACCGTGCAGTTCGTGTAGAGGAAGATCTCGTCGGGCTTCATCTCGCTCCCGGACTCGACCTTCACGAGGTCCCACTTCGCCTCGGGCGCCTCGCACCTCGCCTCGTCGCACTTGGCGAGGACGATGTCGTAGCTCAGCGTGTGGACGAAGCGCGGGCGGTCGTTCGCGTCCAGGCGGAGGTCGATGCCGGCGTTCACCTTCTCGATGTCGGAGAGGACGCTGCCGGTCCAGCCCTTGCCGGCGCAGTCGGAGTCGCAGGCGAAGTAGGTGATGTTGCGCTTGCGGGTCTCCTCGAACATCCCGAGCATCACGATCCGCGGCTGGTTCGCCCTCGTCAGCGCCAGCGAGATCGCGGGCGGCATGTCGATCGCCTCGACCGACGACTCGAACGCGAGCGAGAGGGCGGTGCCCTGCCACGAGTCCTCGCGACCGCAGTCCGAGGCGCAGGTCACGTAGGCGCCCATCTCCTTGCCGGACGAGTACTCGGTGCGGTCCACGTTCGCGACGGTCGCGAGGTGGGCGCGCCCGGTGGCGTCGAAGCGGAGCTGCGACGCGCGCCACATCTGGTTCGAGATCTTCGAGAACGTCCACGCGCTCGGCTTCTCGCAGCCGGAGTCGCACGAGGCCCAGAGCGTCTCCGGAGTCTTCTGGCCGACGCCGAGGTACGCCTTGTAGGTGTGCATCACGAAGCGCGGTCGGCCGGCCGGGTCGAGCGCGAGCGCCTTGCCGGTGACCTCGCGGAGGCCGCCGTGGTCGAGGATCATCGCCGTCCTCCACGACGACTCGACGGTGCAGTCGGCGTCGCAGCTCGCCCAGTAGATCTTCTGCGCGGTGGAGAGGAGGACCCGCGGCTTGCCGTCCTTGGTGAGCGCGAGCATCGCCGAGTGCACCGTGCCCTCGGTGGGGAAGTGGACGATCTTCACCGCGTCGGGCCCCTTGCAGGCCGCGTCGCAGCGCGCGTAGAAGGCGCCGCCCCTCACGAACTCGGGGTAGACGGCGTGGATCGCGTCGGCGTCGTCGAGCTCGACGACCGGGGCGGCGGTGTTGGTGGGCTCGCCGGTGGGGAGGAAGAACTTGCGCGCCGGCTCCGAGCCGGTGACGCCGCCGCCTCCGCCACCCGCGCCCCCACCACCTCCTCCCGACGACCCGCCGTCCGAAGAGGAGGTGGTGCAGGCTGCGAGCGTGGCGACGACGGCGAACAGACCAACGAGACGAGCACGGGAATTCACGGTGACCTCCGAGAGGGGTTCGGGTTCGACCGAGACTGTGGGTCCGCCGCGCGGGGAGGCATCCTAAGAAGATCCTCACCGAAGCCGTAAAGATCACTAAAGACACGGGCTTACCGTCACCCGATCGGGCGACGACGGCGGTTAGGAAGCTCTTAGGAGGACCCTAGGAAACTCTTAGGAGTCGCGCCGCCGACGGCGCACCAGGATGGTGGCCATGCGAAACATCGCCGCTTCGATCCTCGTGCCTTCTCTCTTCCTCTTCGCGTGCGGCTCGTCGTCGGGCGACGGCGGCGGCCCGCTCGCGGGCCCGCAGGCGCCCGGCGCGTCGACCTCGCCGCCGCCCGGCGCTCCGCCGCCCGCGTCCGAGGAGCCGTCGTGTCCGACGACGACCTCGGGGCCGACCCGCCACTCCGGCGACGTCGCCGGTGACGCGGTGTGGACGGCAGCCGCGAGCCCGCACGTCGTCACCGCCGACGTGCTCGTGCGCGACGGCGCGTCGCTGACGATCGAGCCGTGCGCCGAGGTCGTGATGGCGAAGGGCGCGCACCTCCTCGTCGCGTTCCCCGGCACGAGCGCCGGCGCGCTGCGCGCCGAGGGCACGGCCAAGCGCCCCATCCGGGTGCGGGGCGACGGCGGCGCGCGCTGGGCGAGCCTGCACGTGCACGCGCCCGGGACCGCGCGCCTCGCGCACGTGTCGTTCGAGGGCGGCGGCGGCGGCGACTTCGAGGACGGCGTCACCGTCCACGCGGTGGGCGTCGGCGACGGGCACCCGGCCCCGATCCTCGCCGTCGATCACGTCACGGTGTCGGGCTCTCTCGGCAGCGGCGTGTGGATGGAGCGAGGCGCGGCGTTCGTCGACGGCTCGCGCGAGCTCGTGGTCCGCGGCGCCGGGGCCGAGCCCATGATCGTCTCCGAGCACGCGGTGGGGACGCTGCCGACCGGCTCGTACGTCGGCAACGGCGCCGACCGCGTCCTGCTCGTGCCCGAGGGCGGCCCCGCCGCCGGCCAGGGGCTGCAGGACGACGCGACGATCCGCGACCGTGGCGTGCCGTACCTCGTCGGGCGCGGCGAGCGCTCGAACCTCGTGATCGGCGGCCGCCCCGACGGCAAGCTCGTCACGCTCACCGTCCTCGCGGGTGTGACGCTGCAGATGCGGAGGGGCAGCGCGATCAAGGTGCAGGCGTTCACGAGCGCCGCGCCCTCGACGGCCGCGCTGCGGGTGCTCGGGAGCGCGACGAGCCCCGTCGTCTTCACCTCGGCGGAGGCGACGCCGGCTCCCGGCGACTGGGTCGGGGTCTGGTACGGCGGCGCCCCCGGTGACACGAACGCGATCGAGCACGCGCGCATCGAATACGCCGGGGGCGACTGCGGCTGCATCCTCGCCACCTGCAGCGCGGTCGCCTCGCACGCGGCGGCGATCCTCCTCACCGCGCCCCCCGCGTCGGCGTTCGTGCGCGACACCAAGGTGATCGCCAGCGCGGGGCACGGCGTGAGCCGGGGCTACGTGGGCGCGGCGGTCGACTTCCGCCCCACCAACGACTTCGGCGTGGCGGGCTGCGCTCAGACGCTTCCCTCCGCGGCCTCGTGCCCGAGCCCCAAGCCGGCGTGCGAGTGACGCGGCCCACGCGGGTGGGGCGGCGGGCGGCGGAAGCACGTATGCTGGGCGGGTGAGGGCCTCCGCACTCGTCGCCCTGGGGATCGGCGTCGCGCTCGTGGCGTGCGGCGATCCCCCGCCGCCGAAGGTCGCGCGCGAGCCCGAGCGCGACGCGGCGCCGCCCGAGCCCGAGGTCGTGGTCGCGCCCCCGCCGCCCCCGCCGAGCGGTCCGCCGTCGACCGCGACCTACGAGGAGGCGCTCTCGGTGCCCGAGGCGCTCGACGTCCACGACGGTCACCTCCACCTCACCGACGCGCAGCTCACCGGGCCGATGCGAGCGGCGCTCGGGGGCTGCAAGGTCCCGTCGAACGCGAAGATCGTCATCAAGACCGCGGTGCAGAACGGCCGCGCGATCGGGGTCACGGTGGAGGTGCGCTTCGTCCGCGCGAAGAACGCGCGCCCGCCGTCGGGCGCCGCGGCCAAGGCGGAGGCGAAGGCCGCGAGCAAGATCGCGGCGTGCGTCGACAAGAACGTGCGCGTGATCTCGTGGCCGCCGAGCCGCCGGCGCGACTCCTTCACGACCGAGTTCTGAGGGCTCGCCCGGATCAGCTCGCGACGACGACCCAGGCTCGCATCCGGTTCTCGAAGGCGCCGCCGCCGAAGCGGGCCGCGAGCGCCTCGCGCGCGGCGATCGTGGCCTCCTGCAGCCGCGCCGCGTCGCGCGCCTCGATCTCGCCGCGGAGCGGCGTGCCCTGGCACAGCCCGATCGCCGCGTGCTCGGCGGACGGGACCGAGGTCGTCCGATCGACGGCCTCGACGTCGACGCGCGCGAAGCCCGCCGCGTGGACCTCGCTCCGGATGCGGTCGACGTCGAAGTAGCCGAAGGGGGTGCGCTCCACGAACAGCGGCGGGTCGTCGGGGAACAGCGCGGCGACGGCGCGAGCGACCACGCCCGTGACCTCGTTGCTCCCGAGGTGGTCCCAGGTGTTGAAGAGGAGCCGGCCGCCCTCGCGCAGGACGCGGCGGGCCTCGCGGTAGCCGGCGGCCTTGTCGGGCAGGAACATCACGCCGAACTGGCACATCACGACGTCGAACCGGGCGTCCTCGAACGGGAGCGCCTGGGCGTCGGCGCGGACGAAGCTCGCCCCGCCGGCGGCGCCGCGGCGCTCGGCGATCGCGAGCATGGCGTCGTTGAGATCGGTCGCGACGATGCGCGCCGCGCCGCCCGTCGCCCTCGCGGCGGCGCGCGTCAACACGCCGGTCCCCGCCGCGGTCTCGAGGACGTCGGCGGGGGCGAAGGCCCGCAGCCGCTCGGCGAGGTCGTCGGCGTAC
This sequence comes from Myxococcales bacterium, assembly GCA_016794325.1. Lineage (GTDB taxonomy): Bacteria > Myxococcota_A > Polyangia > Polyangiales > Polyangiaceae > SXNL01. The sequence goes on from JAEUKG010000341.1 coordinate 4,640, forward strand.
GGCTCGAACATCATCGGCTCGAGGTGTCGCTCGTAGATCGCGGGGATCGAGCCGGTGAAGCGGGCGTCCGTCGGGTTCATGACCGCAGGGTACCAGCGTCGCCCGTCGACGGGACCCGCCGCGCCCGGAGGCGCGAAACCGGGGCGCGGCTCGCGCGTATCCCCCGATCGCCATGGGATCGAACGCCACCGTCCGCCGCCTCGGCCCCGCCGACGTCTTCCCCTACCGCGCGACGCAGGCCGTCTACGCCGACGCCTTCGACGACCTCGAGTCCTACCTCTCGCGCCCGCCGTCGGACGCGTACGTCGCCCGGTGGCTCGGCTCCGCGGCGCACGTCCTGCTCGTCGCCGAGATCGACGGCGAGGTCGTGGCGGGGCTCACCGCCTACGTCCTCGACAAGGCCGAGCAAGAGCGGGCCGAGATCTACCTGTACGACCTCGCCGTGCACGAGCGTCACCGCCGTCGAGGGATCGCGCCGGCGCGGATCCGGGAGCTCCCGCGCCTCGGCGCCGCGGTCGGCGCGGGGGTGAGCTTCGGCCAAGCCGACCACGGCGACGAGCCGGCGATCGCGCTCTACGAGTCGCTCGGGACCCGCGAGGAGGTGCTCCACTTCGACGTGCCCGTCGCCCGTCGCCCCTGACCTGGGCTCAGGAGAGCGTGGGCTCGGGCTCGCCGAGCGGCAGCCCCGCCTCGCGGAGGAGGCGCCCGAGGTGCTCCGAGAGCGGGTGCCTGCGCGCGCCGCCGTCGTTCGTCGCCTCGAGGAGCCGCTTGCGCCCCTCGTGCAGGCGCCACGCGATCGTGCCGCGCGAGCAGCCCTGGACGACGGCGGCCTCGGCGTTCGACAGGCCTTGCAGCGTCACGAGGACGACGGTGGTGCGCATCTCGGCCGGGAGCGCGTCGAGGGCCTGGAGCACGCGCGCGTAGGTCTGCCGCAGCTCGGCGGCGCGCCGCGGATCGGCGGGGGCGTCGACCTCGAGCGAGCGCTCGATACGAGGGTCGGCGAGGTCGATCGAGGACTCGCTGCGGCGAGCGCGCGTTCGCCGAGCGTCGAGCGCGCGGTTGACGGTGAGGCGGTAGACCCAGGTGAAGAACTCGCTGCGGCCCTCGAACTGATCCAGCGCGCGGTACGCGCGGAGGAACACGTCCTGCACGATGTCGTCGGCGTCGCTCTCGGAGCCGGAGAGGTGGAGGGCGAGGGCGAAGATGCGCTTTCGATACCGCCGCACGAGCGCGTCGAACGCGTGAGGCTCGCCCGCCTTCGCGGCTGCGACCAGGACCGCCGCGGTGGCGGCCTCGCGCTGGGCGGGGGTGGTCATTGCAGAGTTCGACGTCCGATCCGGGCCAACGGTTTGAAAAATCGTTCCAACCCCCGAACCGTAGGCCAGCCCCGCGTTTTCGATCCGAAAATCCGCGACTTGGAGCCCACCACGGAGGGAGCACGTCGAGGTAGGTGGAGGTAGGCGAGACCGAGTCAGGTCCGCTTCTTCGCGGCCGTCTGGCGCGCGCTGGAGGAGGCGGCCCTCTTCTTGGGTGCGGGCTTCTTGGGTGCGGGCTTCTTGGGTGCGGGCTGCTTGGGTGCGGGCTTCTTCGGGGAGGCCGTCGCCCGCGAGGCCTTCGCGGTCGGCGTCTTCGCCTCGTCGGCGTCGCGCCAGTTGCACCACGCTCGTACGATGCGCTCGATGTCGCGCTTCGCGGCGTCGGCCTCGGCCAGGCTCGCGATCTTGAGGACGCGACCGCGGTCGCTGTCGCCCTCGAGCCTCGGGTGAACGCCGGGGATCCGCGCTCCCTCGTGGAACATGAGGCTCGCGTGCTGCCTGCTCTTGGGGAAGAAGCTCGCGAGGTTGCCGCGGTACACGAACGTCGGCGCCTGCCACTTCACGCACTCGTCGATGCGCGGATCGGCGGCGAGCACGATCTGGCGCACCCGCGCCACCACGGCCTTCATCGGGTTGTCGTAGCGGTCGAACCACGCATCGACGTCTCGGCTCTGCGCCATCGCTCCACCTCCTCCCCCGGAGTGTACCCGAGCCGACGATGCTCGGTGGTCGCGTCGCTTCGGCTTCGCGCGCCCGCGCGTGGTCGCGGCGCCCGCGCGCGGCGTGGATCAGCGGCGGCGGGCGCGCTCCGAGGCGTCGCACCGGCTCGCGAGCACGACGTCCTCGAGCGCGACGGCGATGGCGCGGGCGCGGTCGCGGGCCTCGCGGGCCTCGCGGTCGTCCGGGGTGACCCGCGCGACCATGAGCAGCGCCATCGCGCGCAGGCGCACGTGCCCCGCGTCGCCGGCGTAGCGCGCGGCGAGCCACGCCTGCCGTCGCGCCTCCTCGCGATCGCCGAGCTCGAAGCGGGCGTACGCGAGCCCGTTCGCGCGGCGGCTGCGCGCGAACGGCGCGGTGCTCGGGGCGTCGGGGAGCGCGCGGTGGAGCTCCTCGCCGCGCGCGATCTCGCCGCGCTGGTTCGCGCCGTAGGCGAGCTGACCGGCGAGCCGCGCGCGCAGGCAGTCGGCGTCGTGCCCCGCGGCGATGCCCTCGAGCGCGCGCGGGACCGACGCGAGGAGGCGGTCGACGTCCGCGGGGTCCGCCACCAGCGCCTCGCCGAGGGTGAGCTCGGCGACGATCGCGGGCTCCGTCGCGCCCGCGGCGCG
>JAEUKG010000350.1 GCA_016794325.1 Myxococcales bacterium
CACTTCTCGCTGTCGGCCGCCCAGCCGACCAAGGGCACCGTGACCGTGGAGTGCCCGCGCGCGCTCCGCGTGTCGGTGCCGGTGGAGGTGGTCGCGCGATCGTCAGGATCCTGACCTCCTCGAAGCGCCCGTCGCGAAGCACCCCACCCAGAGCGCCGCAGGGCGCCCCGCGCGAAGCGGCCCGCGCGCCCCGCTTCGCGAAGCGCCCCGCGCGAAGCGCCCCTCGCGAAGCGCCCCGCGCGAAGCGCCCCGCGCGAAGCGCCCCGCGCGAAGCGGCCCTTGCGAAACGCCTCGCGCGAAACGCCCCGCCGAGGCGTGTTGGGTGGTGCGCTCCCGGTGTGGAGGGAGCGACTTCGGCGAAGGGTCCGACTGGGTTACTGAGTTACCACCCAAAGCCCAACGGCGATCCATGCAGACGAGCAAGTCTTTATTTCAACCTGTTGTTTTAACTTAGTTATGTCCCCACTGTAGCCTCGCGCTGTCTGGAACGCAGCTTGCGGATGGGAGGGCATGAAGCTGCCTCGGAGCATCCTCCTTCCTCTGTTCCTCCTGAGCGCGTGCGAGGCCCCGACGGTGCCCGCGTGGACCGAGCGCGGGCGACGTCCCCCGACGACGGACACGTCGCCGCCCGCGAGCTCGGACCGCGAGGCCGAGGGCCCGACGGCGCCTCCGGCGGCGACGCCTGCGCTGCCGCGACGAGCCGGCGTCGTGTTCGTGCACGGCACCGGCGACGCTGGCGACACGAAGGACCTCGTGTGCTCGGGCGCCGGCGACGCGTACAAGTGCGTCGTCGAGGGGCCCGTCCGCGACTACTGGACCCAGGCGAACGTCGACTCGGTGAGGCAACGCGCCGACGGATCGATGCGACCCTTCGCCGTGATCGGCTGCCCGCTCGGATCGAACGCGCCGTGGTCGAACCCGTCGCCGGCGAAGCGAACGGCGGGGAGCCCGAGCGGAGCCGAGCCAGGCACCGCGGACTGCGTCGCCGCGCAGGCGCGCCGCTTCCTCGACGGCCCCGACGGCAAGCAGGGCACCGACGACGACATCAGCGACGTCGCGATCGTGACGCACTCGGGCGGCTCCAACGTCGTGCGGTACCTGCTCACCCAGCGCACCAAGAGCGCCGACTTCGCCCGCGTGCACGCCGCCGCCAAGCGGGTGGTCGCGATCGCGCCGCCCACCCGCGGGACGTATCTTGCAAACTACATGTTTCGGAAGGGGAGCCTCGGCAACACCCTGAACGGCGTCATCGCGATGCTCGGCGGCTCGGGCTTCTACGACGACGACGGGGTCGCGTTCATCCAGACGACGGAGATGGACGCGAGCAACCGCGACCCCGCGCGCTTCGCCGCGGTGTCGGCCGACGTCGCCGGGGTGCCGATGTACGTCGCCTCGGGGGCAGCGGCGACGGTCTCGATCTTCGAGTCGGTGTCGCGGTGCGCGGGCAACCTCGAGGCCGACGCCCTCGCCGTGCTCCACACGACGTTCCTGTCGGCCAGCGATCCCGCCACCTACCGGAACGCGTGCTCCGACGGCTTCATCACCTGCACGAGCGCGATGGCGACCGCGAGCGGCGGCGCGCGCGTCGTCTTCGGGCGCACCGACGACGGGACGGTGGTCGGCAAGGCCAAGTTCCGCAACCACAACCAGTCTCGGCGGAGCTGCGACGGCGTCGACCTGGACGTTCGCGCCGCCGTCGACGGGGCGGGGATGCCGCGGCTCGACGGCGGCGCGGCCGGCGGCGCGGCCGGCTCGTTCGCGGCCGACGTCATCCGGCCCCGCGCGCTCACGCCGGGCGTCGAGCACCTCGGCGCCGAGCCTACCCTCACGTCCGAGGTGCCGGCGCCCTCGGCCGAGCCGACGCCGAGGCGAGTCACGTCGCGGGTCTCGCGCGTCGCGGCCGGCCCTGGACGCTCGATCCGCGTCGCCGTCGTCGATCGCGAGGCGCACGTCGTCGTCTCGAGCGAGCGCGGCGCCGAGCGCGTGTCGGCGGAGAGCGGCGAGATCCGGATCGACGGCGGGCGCACGGGCGCCGAGGTCGAGATCGTGGAGGCGGCGAGGCCGGTCGAGATCTCGGCCGAGGTGTCGACGCCGACCGCGTTCGTCGGCGAGCGCGCCGCGGTCACCGTCGCGGTGTCCGACGACGGCCGGCCCCTCGCGCCGCGCGCGCTCCGAGGCGCCGCGCGCTCGCCGTCGGGTCGTACGGTGGCGCTCGCGGCGGAGCGGGGGCCTCGCGATACGTGGATCATGCACACATCTCTCGGCCCCGACGCCGAGCCCGGGGTCTGGCACGCCACGTTCGACGCCGAAGGCGCCGACGTCGAGGGGCGGCCCTACCAGCGGACCGTCGAGGTCGCGTTCGTGGTGGCGGTCCCGGTGGCGCGGGTCGAAGCGATCGGCGCGAGCCGCGCGGGCCGCGCCATCGTCGTCCGCGCCGTCACGAGCGCGGCCTCCCGAGCGCACCTCGGGCTCCGCGCCGTCCTCGAGTGCGCGGGCGGCCGCCGGCGGGAGGCGCAGGTGAGCTTCGTCGCCGAGCCTGGCGGCCGGGAGGTCGAGCTCCGCTTCGAGAGCCCGTGCGGCGCCGCCGAGGGCTTCTCGGTCGGCGACGCGGCGCTCGTCGACCATGACGCCGCCGCCACGTTGACGTACCTCCCGTCGGTGGCGACCACCAACCTGCGCTGACCCGGTATACTGCCGCCATGTACGGCGGCGGCCCTCCGCACCACCCCGCTCGACCGGGGTACCCGGCCCCCGGCTACCCGCCCCAAGGGTATGGCCACGCGCCGCCTCCGCAGGCGGCGCCGCCTCGCCCGCCTGCGCCGCCGCGCAAGCGCGACCCCGAGATGACCCAGCGCTCGGTGGGCAAGGCGCTGTGGCTGACGGGGATGCTCACCGGCGGCTTCTTGCTCTTCCGGTTCTTCCTCCTGGCCCCGCTGCTCTACTCGAAGAACCCAGGGCTCGAGTACTCGACGATGCTCATCGGCGCGGTCCTGGCCGTGCCGATGCTTGCAGTCTACATCTGGATCCCGCGGATCGTGGATCGCTACGACCCCGAGCCGTGGTGGGCGCTCCTCCTCTGCCTCTCGTGGGGCGCCATCGCCGCGTGCGGGTACTCGGCGCTCATCAACACGTCGATCGAAGGGTGGGCCTACGGACAGACCCACGACAAGGCGGTGGCGAGCGCGGTCGGGGCGTGCCTGAGCGCGCCGGTGTTCGAAGAGGCGACGAAGGCCATCGCCATCTTCTTCATGTTCTACGCGTTCCGGCGCGAGTTCGACGGCGTCGTGGACGGCATCATCTACGGCACGTTCGCCGCGCTGGGCTTCGCCGCGCTCGAGAACGTGATCTACTACGGCAACGCGGCGCGCACCGAGATCCTCGCCCACAAGGAGGGCCACCTCGAGACCGTCTTCCTCATGCGCGGCATCCTCGCGCCCTGGGGGCACCCGCTGTACACGTCGATGACCGGCATCGGCTTCGGCGTCGCGCGCGAGACCGAAAAGACGTGGCTCAAGTGGCTCGCGCCCCTCGCCGGCTATTCGGTCGCCGTGTTCATGCACGCGGTGTGGAACACGGCGGCGACGGTGTCGAGCGGGCTCGTGGAGCTGATGCTCCCGATGTGGCTGCTCACCGTCGCGGGCTTCGGCGTGATGGTCGTGTGGCTCGTGCGGCGGAAGGGGAAGATCATCCGCAAGAACCTCGAGGACGAGGTGCTGATGGGCTACCTCACGATGCAGGAGCTCGATCTCGTCACCTCCCCCATCGGTTGGTGGAAGGCCACGTTCTCGTGGGGCGGCGCGGCGGGTCGTCGGTTCATCGACGCCGCGGCGCGGCTCGCACTGAGCAAATGGCACTCTGCGCGCGCGACCAGGGCGAAGAAGGCCACCATCAGCGCCGACTTCGTGGTGCCGCTGCGCCAAGACCTCGCCAAGTTCCGCGCGGAGGTCTCGCAAGCGCTCGGCCGGCAGGTCCCCCAGCCCCAGGCGTGGCGCCCGGGGATGCCGTCGCCGCTCAAGCCCGGCCGCTGAAGCGCGTATCTCGTTGATATCGTTGCCGGACACTCCCCTCTCCCCGTTGGGCAGCATGCTGCCTATTTTCGCGACCGGGGGATCGCTCCCCCGGAGGTTGGACCTCGAGCTGGCGTACGGCCCTGCCCATTTTCGCGACCGGGGGACGCGCCTCGGAAATTGGGCAGCATGCTGCCTATTTTCCGCGAGGGGTGATCGGCCGCGGAAGCCCCGCGAAAATGACCTCGCGGGCGCGGTCGGCTAGCATCGAAGGCAGCTCCGATCCGTCGAACGGGGCTCAGGAGCCAAGCCGTGACCCGCCGCAGGATCGTCGTCTTCTCGCTCGTCGCGGCTGGTGTGGCCACGTTCCTCGGAGGCTCGTTCTTGGTGCTCCGCTACGCGAAGCACCGCGGCCTGGAGGGCGCCTCCAACCAGATCGAGGCGCCCCCGCGCTTCGAGTGGCGGTCGGTCGACAAGAAGCACTGGCAGGCGGTCGCGGCGCTCGAAGAGGAGCCGTCGGTCACCGACGGCCGTGAGGGCAACCGCGGGTCGTGCGGCCCGGGAATGGTGCACGCCCGCGGCAAGCACCTCCTCGACTCCTTCGGCCACGACACGAGCGGCGAGATCGAGGAGCTCCAGAACAAGTCCTGCACCAACTGGATCAGCAAGGACTTCCCGGCCCGGTGCCAGACCTTCGACCGCACGCAGTGGCTCGAGCTCTCGGCCAAGCTGCCCCGCCGAGAGCTGTCGTTCTGCATCGACCGGTTCGAGTACCCCAACGTGAAGGGCGCGAACCCGGTCATCGTGGTGACGTACACGGAGGCGCAGAACCTCTGCAAGCAGTCCGGCAAGCGGCTGTGCACCGAGACCGAGTGGACGTACGCGTGCGAAGGCGACGAAGGCTCGCCCTATCCCTACGGGTATGATCGGGATCCCGACGCCTGCGTCGTCGATCGGAGCTGGAAGCCCTTCGCCCAGAACGCGATGAGCCCCCGCGACGGCGCTCAAGCGAAGGCGGAGCTCGATCGTCTGTGGCAAGGCCAGCCGTCGGGGTCGCGGCCGGGCTGCAAGAGCCCGGTCGGCGTGTACGACATGACCGGCAACGTCGACGAGTGGACGAAGTCGGTACGGTCGAGCGGCTACGCGTCGGTGCTCAAGGGCGGCTATTGGGGTCCGGTGCGCGCCCGCTGCCGTCCGTCGACGCGCGCCCACAACGAGCAGTTCGTCGCGTACCAGCAGGGCTTCCGGTGTTGCGCCGACGTCGGCGCCCAGGTCGCCGCGCCGAAGACGACCGGCCCGACGTCGAGCGCGGTCGCCAGCGCCGCGGCGCCGCCCGGGAGCGCGAGCGCGCTCGCGCGCGCCAGCGCGCGCGGGCCGCGGCCGGTCGCTTCGGCGTCGGCGAGCGGGGCCCCGGTCGCGAGCGTGAGCCAACCCGCGGTGGGCCTCCCGACCACCGCCGCCATCCCCCTCGCCGACGAGTCCGACGACGACGAGCACCTCAACCTGAAGCACCTCGAGGATCTCAAGCCGAAGGTCGGCCTCAGCTGCGCGACGAGCGGCGCGGGCGAGCGCGGCCCGAGCTGGGCGCTCTCGGCGTTGCTGGTCGGCGTCGGCGTCGGCGTGGCGCGGCGCGCGCGGCGCCGCGGCGCGCCCCGTCGACGCGCCCCGAACTGAGCTACTGCGCCGAGCCGAAGTTGAAGCCGGCGATCATGCCGAGGATGGGCGTGCCCATCGTCTCCCGGTAGTCGACGCCGAGGTAGTAGCCCTTCCACATCGCGTATTGGCCTCGGTGCTCGGCGCGGCTCGGGCCCATCGCGAGGACGAAGCCGATCTCGTCG
>JAEUKG010000411.1 GCA_016794325.1 Myxococcales bacterium
CCCCCCGGGGGCCGCGCCGAAGTCGTCGCGGCGCGCGCGATCGTGCGCGCACACGTCGCACCGCGCGCCGTGGTGAGGGAGGCGCTCACGCTCGGCGGCCTTCAGGCCGCCGCGCGCCTCCTTCTCGAGCAAATCTTCCGGGTGCAGCTCGACGACGTTCATGGCTCGTTCACCCCCAGGGCCTCGCGCAAGCGCGGATCGGACTCGATGCGCTCCTTCAAGCGCTCGCGGGCGAGCCGCAGCCGGCTGCGCACGGTGTTGAGGGGAGCGCCCGAGTGCGCGGCGATCTCCTCGAAGGGCAGGTCGAGCACGACGCGCATGGCGAACGCCTCGGCCTGTTCGGTCGGCAGCTCCGCGATGAGCTCGCGGAAGATTTGCATGCGGCGGGCCGACAGCAGGCTCTCGCCGGGGGCGCCGCGCTCGGACGGGATGCCCTCCGCGGCCTCCGCGGGCGCGCGCCGCGCCGCGTCGCGCAGGTTCTTCTTCCGCACCGCGATCGCCGCGTGCAAGGCGATCACGCGACCGTAGGTGGCCGGATCGCAGTCGCCTCGGTAGGCAGGGAGGGCGTCGACGTAGGACATGAGCGCGCGTTGGGTGGCGTCGTCGAGGTCGGGGTGCTGCGGCCCGAGGACGGCGCGGACGACGCGCGCCAGGCTCGGCGTGACGGCGGTGAGGAGCCGATGCGTGGCGTCCTTGTCGCCGCTCGCTGCGAGGCGGGCGAGCTCGTAGAGTCCGTCCGCCGCAGGCTCGGGTACCATTCCGGATCGTGAGCGTTCGAGCTTCGCCATCCCGCTCGTCCATGATGGGCCCCGACCGCCCCCTCTTTGATCACGACCTTCGACGATTGGTGGGAGCCCGTACGTCGGTGTGGGTACACGGGAGCGTGCTTTGCCCAACGATTTCATGTCTGAAGCGCGAACGGGGTCTCCCCGACCCGGGCGCGCGGGGGCAGCGGGTCGCGGGAGATCAGCGCCGCGAGGCGGCCCGCCGGCGCAGCGCGCGCGCGATCACGACGACCGCGCCCGCGTAGGCGCCGTAGAGGACACCGAGCGCTCCGCCGAGGACCGCGCCGAGCGGCGCGAGCGGAAACTGGCGGAGCTGGGCGAGGAGCTCGTCGTCGTGCACCCGATCGAAGAGGAGGGCGAAGCCGAGCGCGATCGGGGCGACCGCCGCGACCGCCGCGACCACGGCCCTGGCGAGCGCGCGACCGCGCCGCGGTCCGCCGTCGAGCCACGCGGTCCCGATCGCGATCCCGAAGCTCATGATCCCGGGGATCGCGAAGGTGGCCACGTTGCCGAGGTACGGGAGCGTGAGCCGACCGAAGTACCAGGTCCCCACGGCGCCGGGGAAGGCGGCGAGGGCGCCGGTGGCGAGCGCGAGGACGAGCGGCGCGGCGAAGATCGAGCTCGCGCCGCGCCAGCGGTCCGCCGAGCCGACCCCCGCCACCACCGCGCCTCCGAGCGTCGCGCCCGTCACGAGGAGCAGAGTGACGAACGCCGCGCTGAGCCAGGCCCACCGCGCGGGGTCGAGATCGTCACCGAGCGCGAGGCCGTACGGCAGCGCCGACAGCGCCGAGGCGAGGCCCGCGGCCGCGCCCAGCGCGACGCCGCGACCGAGCCGGCTCGATCGCCGGCGAGGCCCGACGACCGGCGGAGCGTAGTGGACCCACGTGAGATCTCCGGCGTCGTGGTCCACGGCGAGGGTATACGCGCGTGCCGTCGAAAAGATTCCGCGGCGCGCGCCGACGGGTCGCGCCGGCACGCGCGTTGCGATGTGCGCTCGGATGCGCTCGAGCCCCGCCCCCGCGGTCCTCTCCTTCCCGCTCCTTCTCACCCTCGTCGCCGCGTGCTCCGTCGACGCGCCGACTCGCCTGCGTCAGCTGCTTGACGGGCGCCCCGGCGCCGACGACGCGCCGGACGCGGTGGTCGCGCGCGACCATCCCGACGGGGACGAGTCGAGCTCCCCCGCGGCGCCGTCGAGCACCGATCGCCCCTCGGGTGGAGCGGCCGAACGCGCGGTCGTTTCGCTCACGTTCGACGACACGTTCGCCGACCAGCTGGTCGCGGTGCCGATGCTCCAGGCCCACGGCATGCGCGCGACCTTTTACGTGAACAGTACACGTATCGGTCGGAGCGCCGACTACCGTTACCTCACCGAGGGCGAGGTGCGGGAGCTCCACGCCATGGGCCACGAGATCGGCGGCCACACCCAGCACCACGTCGACCTCACGGCGTCGGACAGCGACGAGCAGCGGCGGCAGATCTGCGACGACCGCGCCGCGCTCGCCGCCCTCGGCCTCGACCCTCGGACCCTCGCGTACCCCCTCGGGCGGCGCGATCCCGGCGTCGTCGCCGCCGCCGAGGAGTGCGGCTACGCCGGAGCGCGGATCACGAACCACGTGGGCGCGAGCTACCCCATCGCCCTCCCCGCGACGCCCAGCTTCGAGATCCCGGCCGCGCCGTCGGTCTCGACGTCGACCACGCTCGACGACATGAAGCGCGAGGTCACCCTCGCCGAGCGCACCGGGGGGTGGGTCGTCTTCGTCATGCACCACGTGTGCGTCGACTGCGGCTCGCGGAGCGCCGTCCGCCCCGAGGTCCTCCAGGCCTTCCTGGCGTGGCTCGCGCCGCGGAAGAAGGACGGGACCGTCGTGCGCACGGTCGCCCAGGCGCTGGGCGCCGAGGCGCGCCCGCCCCGGCGCGGCCCCGCCCTCTTCGGCGGCACCCTCGGCGACAACCGGCTGAAGAACCCCTCGTTCGAGCGCGCCACGCGATCGCCGGGCACCATCGACTGCTGGGTGCTCGGGACTCCCGGAGCGAGCGCCAAGCACTTCACGCGCGTCGCCGACGCGCACGACGGAGCGTTCGCGCTCCACCTCGACGGCGTCGGGCGGAGCACCACCGACCGCCGCGTCAACGTCACCCAGGACGCGGGCGGCTGCGCCGTCGACGCCGCCCCCGGCGAGCGCCTTCGGCTGCGCGCCTTCGCGAAGGGCACGACCCCGATGCGCTTCTCGGCGTACGTGCGCGACGGCGCCGGCTTCTGGCGATCGTGGACCTCGAGCCCCTCCACCGCGCTCGGCCCGGAGTACGCCGAGGTCTCCTGGACCCTGCCCGCCGTCCCCGACGACGCCACCGCGATCGCGGTCGGCGCGAACCTCCCCTCGGAGGGTGAGCTCACCCTCGACGACCTCGACCTACGCACCGCGCCCTGACGGACGCCCTCTTCGATTGGAGCCCTACGACCATGAAACGAACCACGATCTTCGCCCTCGCGTCCCTGCTCGCCGCTTGCGCGACCCCGAACGACGAGCGACCGGCGCCGGCCGACGCGCCGGCGCCAGCCGACGGAGCACGCGCGCGCGCACCCGCCGGCGTCGATCCCCCTTGCGCGACGCCCGCGCCGGGCGCGAACGCGAGCTCCCCGCCCCTCGGCGTCCGGCCGGGGGACGCGCCCAAGCCCGGCGCCACGCCCAGCTTCGTGGTGTCGCCGACGCGCGGGCGCGCCGGGACCGCGCTCCGCATCGACGCCGAGGCGTGCACCCTCGACGACAGCGCCGCGATCCAGATCCGCGAGAACCCGACCGCGGTGCGCGAGCGGAGGGCGAGCACGATCGCGGTCGAGATACCGCCCGACGTCTCGGCGGGGAAGCAGCCCGTGCGCGTGCACGTCGGCGGCAACGTTTACACGCCCGTCGAGGTCGTGGTGGAGCCGACCCTCGAGGCGGTCTACTACGAGCCCACCGCCACCGGGCAGCGCGTCTACGTCCTCGGCCACAACCTCGGCTCGAAGCAAGGGACCCGCGGGTTCCTCCACGGCGACGGCGCCGAGCTCGCGCCGTCGACGTGGTCGATGCACCGGCTCGTCGCCGAGACGAGCGCGCCGCCGTCTCGGATCAAGGTCGGCGTCTCGGGCGAGAGCGCGGAGGTCGTCGCGCGCCCGGTCGGCTTCGAGCGCATCTACGGCTTCCTCGATCAGGGCGACCTCGCGAGCGCCGACATGCTCCTCGAGGACACGTGGCCCGTCGATCGCTTCGAGCCCGTGCACCTCGGCGCGCCGCTCACCTTCCGGGAGGATCCCTACGGCGAGAAGTACTGGCGGTTCATCTTCTACTCGCTCCGGCCCCTGAACCACCTCCTCTACGCGTGGCGCACCACCGGCGACGCGCGCTACAAGGACAAGCTCGTCGAGGTGCTGACGCGCTTCGCGGAGGTCGGGCTCGACTCGCCCTACACCGCCGACAAACACGCCTCCGCCTACCGCGCGATGGTGATCACCAACGCGTGGGCGAAGCTCCGGCGCGCGGGCGCGCTCGACGTGAAGCAGGACGCGACCATCGCGCACCTGGTGCGCAGGACCGCGGAGTTCCTCGCGGATCCCGCCAACTTCGAGGCCGACTACAACCACGGCTTCGCGGAGTCGGCGGCGCTCGCGCTCGTCGCCAACCAGTTCACCGCGTTCGACGACGTCAGCCAGCACCAGGCGCTCGCTCGCGACCGCCTCCGCACCGTGCTCACCGGCGCGGTCGCCGACGACGGCGTCGTGTACGAGCAAGCGACGTACTACCACTACTACGTGCTCAGCCAGATCTGGCAGATCGCGCGCTGGGCGAGCTCGGGCGGCGTCCTCGTGCCCGACGAGCTCTTCCCGCGCATCCAGCAGATGATCGACTTCGGCATCCACGTCGCGGCGCCCGACGGCAGCGTCCCGATGTTCGGGGCGAGCATCTCCCGCAACGTGCGGACCAGCGACGGCGCGGTCATGGCCGACATCGCGTCGACCTCGCCCGAGCTCCGCTACGTGATCACCGGCGGCAAGGAGGGCGCGAAGCCGGCCGAGCGCTGCCCGCTGTTCCCCGTCTCCGGCGTGTCGATCATGCGCTCGGACTGGGGCACCGCCGCCGACTTCACCGACCAGACCCACCTCGTCTTCGACACCGGCCCCTACCGCACGTCGCACAGCGATCTCGACGCGCTCTCGGTGCAGCTCTTTGGCGCCGGCAAGACGGTGCTCGCCGACGGCGGCCTCTACTCGTACGAGACCTCGCCGCTCCAGCAGTACTTCCGGAGCACGCTCGCGCACAACACCGTCGCCGTCGACGGCGGAAGCCAGTCCAAGGGCGTCGCGAGCCCGGTCACCCACCTCACGAGCCCCGACGCCTGCTACCAGTCCGGCGCCCACGGGCTCTACCCCGGCGTGAGCCACCAGCGCGGCGTTCTCCTCGTCGAGAAGGACCTCGTGCTCGTCCTCGACGAGCTCTCGAGCGCGACGAGCCACAGCTACGAGCAGATGTGGCACCCGCCGCCCGCCCTCTCCACCACCCTCGTCGACGGAGGGGCCACGGTGCGCGACGCGAAGGGAGCGCCGGTCCTGGCGATCGTCCAGGCCGAGGGTGGCGGCGCGTCGCGCGTCGCCCGCGGCAGCACCGAGCCCTACGACGGCTGGTACTCCGACCGCTACGAGGTCGTCACCGCGGCCGACTCGATCCACTTCGCGAAGACCGGCAGCTCGGCGACGTTCGCGACCGTCCTCGCGACCGGCCCCTACGCCGTGAGCCCTCCGACCGCGACCACGGTCCGCACGCCGGGGCGGGTCACGGTGTCCATCGCGCTCCCCGGCCGCACGCGGGTCGTGACCGTCGAGAACCTCGGGCGTGGCGGCGAGGTGGTCTCGGTGCAGTGAAGCGGCGGTCACGCGCGCGCGGCGACGCGCGACGCGGGCCGTGGCGCGCCGGGGGTGCGTCGGCGACGGCGCACCCCGGCGCGTAACTCCAGGGGATTCTGGCCGAGCCTCCGTGGCTCGGCCCCTGCACTCACCGTCCTCCACGCGGAACGGACCGCGTCACTTTCTGGAGGACATTCGATGAAGAAGGCGGCTCGTTGGGGGATTGGGATGGGTGCGGCGCTCGGGCTCTTCGCGGCGACGAGCGTCGCGTGGGCCGACGACCCCAAGGCCCCGCCGCCGAGCAAGGACAAGAGCCCGGCGACCGCCGAGCCGGCGCCCGGCAAGGTGGCCGTCGGCGGCGACGCGGCCTTCGTTCCGCTCATCGGCGATCTCTCGAACGCCGCCGGCCCCGGCATCGGCGTCCTCGGCGCCGCCGGCTACCGCCCGATGCCCTCGCTCGAGGTGACGGCGCGCCTCGGGTACATCCACCACCTGAACAAGGACTTCGGCGGCGGGACGACCGGGATCTCCCAGATCCCCGCCCTCCTCGGCGCGCGCTACCACGTGTTCCCGACGCTCAGCACGCCGTACGTCGCCGCCGAGCTTGGGCCGAACTACGTCATCGCGCGCTCCTCGACGGGCGCGTTCGGCGGCGGCTCCGCCTCGAGCTCCGAGCTCAAGGTGGGCGCCACGATCGGTGCAGGATACATGTACAAGGGGTTCGACGCGCGGGCCCAGGCGTTCGTCCTCGACCTCGGCCACGCCGGCGACACGCTCGCGCTCATGGTGAACGTCGGCTACCGCTTCGACGTCGTGCCCTGACCCGCGCGCGGGCGTCGAGCGTGGTCGTCCTCCAGCGAGCGCGTCGCCCGCCCCGTCCGCGGTCGACGGAGGGTGACGCCTCGCGCGGCTCCGTCAGTCGTCGTCGGGCGGCGGCGGCGCGATCGAGAGGAGGCCGCGCGCGGCGAGCACCGGCGCGTCGCCGCCGTGCTCCGCGAGGAACCGGGTGACGCGCTCGGCGTCGCCCACGAGGAGCATCGTGTCGCCCTCCGACACGCGGAAGTCGGCGTCGATCGCCGCGAGCTTGCGGTAGCGCGGCCCCTCCCCCGCGCTCGCGTCGCCCGGCACCTCGCGCCACACGCCGAGCACCGTCACCCCGTGGCGCTGGCGCAGCGCGAGCTCGCCGATGGTCCGCCCCGCGTGCTCACCGCGCGGCTGCCACGGGGCGACCCGGAAGTCGTCGGCGAAGCGCGGCAGGTCCACGTCGACGATCGGCACCTCCTCGGCCTCGGCGGCCACCGGCGGCCCCGACCGGAGGAGCCCGAGGCCGAAGAGCGCGCTCACGAGCGAGCCCCCGAGGATGCCGATCTTGGCCGCGACCTCGAGCTCGGGCGCGGAGCGGAACGCGAGCCCGGTCACGAAGATCGACATCGTGAAGCCGATGCCCGCCATCGCCGCGACGCCGAGCACGTGGCGCCACGACGCACCCGACGGCATCGGCGATATCCCTGTACGGATGCAAATGGCCGTCGCCCCGAAGACCCCGACCGTCTTGCCCACGACCAGCCCCGCGGCGACGCCGACCGTCACCGGCGAGCCGAGCGCCGAGAGCGTCGGCACCTCCACCCCCGCGTTGACGAAGGCGAAGAGGGGCACGATGCCGAACGCCACTGGCCCGTGGAGGAGCCGCAGCGACCGCTCGACGAGGGGCTGCGCGGCGCGCGCGTGCTCCTCGAGGGCGACGAGCGAGCCCTCGGCGCGGCGCTCGGGGAGCTGGCGCAAGGTCTCGATGCCGACGTCGAGCTGCTCGAGGGTGTCGGCGAGCGGGCGCCGGCTGGAGGTCGGGATCGCGAGGCCGAGCAGCACGCCGGCGACGGTGGGGTGGATCCCCGACCGGGCGATCGCCACCCACAGCACCGCGCCGAGCGCGAGGTAGGGGCTCAGCCGATGCACGCCGCTGCGGGTGAGCGCGACCAGCCCGAGGGCGGGCGCCGCCGCGATCGCGAGGCTCGGCCAGTGCGGGGCCTTCCCATAGAAGAGCGCGATGATCACGATGGCGCCGAGGTCGTCGAAGATCGCGAGCGCGGTGAGGAACACGACGAGGCTCCACGGGACGCGGCGCCGCACGAGCGACAGGCAGCCGAGGGCGAACGCGATGTCGGTCGCGGTGGGGATCGCCCACCCGGCGCGGGCCGGCCCCGCCCGGTTCTGCGCGAGGAAGAGGAGCGCCGGCGCGATCATCCCGCCGAGCGCCGCCGCGAGCGGCAGGGTCGCCCGCCGCAACGTCCGGAGCTCGCCGGTCACGAGCTCCCGCTTGATCTCCATCCCCGCGACCACGAAGAACACCGTCATGAGGACGTCGTTCACGAGGCCGTGGAGGTCGATCGACGCCGCGCGCCCCCCGAGCGACACCGACAGCGGCATGTGCACGAAGCGCTGGTAGGCCTCCGCGTACGGCGAGGCCGCCACGAGGAGCGCCAGCGCCGCCGCCGCGATGAGCACCACGCCGCCCGCCGCCTGGGTGCGGAAGAACTGCCGCACCGGCGCGATGACCGCGAAGAGGACGCGGGCGATCGGTCGGGGCCGAGGCTTCATGGTCTCCACGACGGAAACTACCGACAAACCCGGCCGCGAGCTACGCTATCCGGGTGCAGACGCAGCGCGGGCGAGTGCTCGTCATCGACGGCGACGAGTGGGTCGGAGCGCTCCTCACGCGCCTCCTGAAGGATCGAGGCTACGCGGTCGACTACTGCTCCGACGCCCGGTCGGGCTTCGAGGCGGCCTGCCACGGCCTGCCCGACTGCATCGTGTGCGCGGTCGACCTCCCCGACATCGACGGCTTCTGGGTCGCGCGCCGCGTCCGCACCGAGACGAGCGCGGTGTCGACCACGCCCATCCTCTTCCTCACCGGCGCCGGGGAGCCCCAGACGCGCCTGCAAGGGCTGCACGTCGGCGCCGACGTCTACCTCTCCAAGCCCTTCTCGAACGACGAGGTCGTGGCCCAGGTCGACGCCCTCATCGATCTCGCGCGCCGGCTGTCGGTCCGCCGCGACTCGTTCATCGTCGAGGGCCCGAGCTCGGGCGGCGTGGGCGGCCCGGTCGCGATCCGCGGAGACATCGGCCAGTTCGCGCTCTCGACCATCCTCATGATGCTCGAGATGGAGCGCCGCACCGGCAAGCTCAAGATCGCGACCCGCACCGAACGCGCCACGTTCGAGCTCGTGAGCGGCGTCTTCGCGAGCGCCGAGATCGGCGGCAAGAGCGCCAAGGCGCTCGACGTCTTGCGCACCGTCCTCGGGTGGACGGAGGGGCGCTTCTGGTTCCGCCCCAAGAAGGGCGAGCCGCCGCCGTCCGCGCGCGCGCGGGGCCAGTCGATCGGCGCCCTCGTGCTCGAGGCGATGCGCCTCGACGACGAAGAAAAGCGCACCTGAGTCGAGCACTTGCGCGGCCTGCCCGGAGCGCGCGAGGCGCGCGCGGACCGCTCCCTGCGTGACGAACTCGTGACACGACTCGCCTCGCTCGCGGCCGCGGCGCGGGGTAGGTTTCGGCCAACGTCGGGACCAGCATGCGCACGCTCTACTCCATCGTGTTCTGGGTCTTCATGGCCGTGACGTGCGTGATCATGTTCGCGGTCGGCCTCGTGGTCTTCCTCGTCACGCTCCCGTTCGATCCGAACGGGCGCGCCCAGCACCTCTTCTCGTGCTTCTGGGCGCAGATCTACTTCTACTGCAACCCGTTCTGGCGCCTCCGCGTCGAGGGCCGCGAGCGGCTCCCGTGGAAGGGCCCCGCCGTCATCGTCGCCAACCACCAGTCCCTCGGCGACATCCTCGTCCTCTTCGGGCTCTACCGCCCCTTCAAGTGGGTGTCGAAGGCGAGCGTGTTCAAGGTGCCGTTCATCGGCTGGAACATGGCGCTGAACCGCTACGTGCGCCTCGTGCGCGGGAGCAAGGAGAGCATCGCCCAGATGATGAGCGACTGCGAGCGCTGGATCGACCGCGGGGTCCCGGTGCTCCTCTTCCCCGAGGGCACCCGCAGCGAAGACGGCGAGATCAAGGCGTTCAAGGACGGCGCGTTCCGGCTGTCGATCGCCAAGGGCTGCCCCGTCTACCCGGTGGTCGTCACCGGCACCGCCCGCACCTTGCCCAAACACGGCCTCATGCTCGACACCCGCGCCGACTGCGTGGTGCGGGTGCTCGATCCCGTCTCGCCCGACGCCTTCGGCGGGGACGTGGCCGCGATGCGGGAGCACGTCCGCGACCTCATCGTCGCCGAGAAGGCGCGCATGGAGGCCGCGGCCGAGGGCCCCGCCTCCTCGCGCGGGGCCGACGAGGGCGGCATGCTCACCTCTGGATCGTGACGATGTCGTGTTTGTCCTTGCCGATCTCGAGCGTGACCACCTTCTCGGTCACCCGCTCCTGAGGCGTCCCCCACCCCTCGATCACGGTGGCGTAGACCTTGGTGCGCGCGCTCGCCCGGTTGCGATCCGAGGCGAAGTAGTGCGCGCGCACCGCGTACGTCCCCTTCGGCGCCTTGGCGAGCACGTACATCTCCGGCCCGTAGCCCTGGGTAACGTCGCGGGTGAGCTTGCCGCCCGACCGAGTATCCCGGTGCTGATAGTAGCACTCCTCGCCCGAGGGCTCGACGACGTGGAGGTCGACGTCGGTGGCGTCGGTGTTCCAGGTGATCATCACCACCACGTCGGCGCGGCCGATTCCCACCTCGCCCGAGAGCCGCTCGAGGCGTGACCGCACGTATTCGGGGACGCTCGTGGCCTTGGGGTTCTGCGCGACCTTCTTCAAGAAGCGCAGGTAGTCGTAGCGGACGATCTCGGGCAGATCGCCGAAGCGCGCGTCCCAGCGGCCGATCGAGGCGATCTCGAAGTACGCGAGCGCGAGATCGTTCTTGTCCATCGCCGCGAGGATCTGCGCCATCGCCCGGTACGTCTGGGGCTCGTAGGGGCGCTTGTCGGCCACGCGGCGCAGGAGGTGGTAGGCCTGCTCGCGGAGGCCGAGCTCCATCGCCGAGAACGCGACGTCGCGCGCGAGCACGATGTCGCCCGGGCTCTCCTCGACGAGCGACGACAGGGCGCGCAGCGCGTCGACGGGGCCCGCCTGCTTGAGGCGCGACCGCGACTCGAGGGTGAGGGCGTCGTATTCGATCTGGTGCTTCTGGAGCTGCTCGGCGAGGGCCGGCGGCAGGCTCCGGCGCTCGTGGACGCGCGCCGAGACCGCGGGGGCGTCGACCGCGAACGACGCCGCGGGCATCGCGTCGAGGAGCGTCTTGAACGACGGCGGGGCCTCGAACTTCATCCCCGGCGTCTCCGAGAGGCGCTTGGTGAACGCGAGGAACGACGCCTTGGGGTCGCCGAGGCTGTCGCCCACCTCCTTGAGCACCCGCGCGACGACCTCGCTCGCGAGGCTCCGCTTGACGACGAACGCGTCCTCGTCCGGCCGGATCCCGTAGCGCTGGTAGTCGGCCTCGGACTCGAGCATGAGGAGCGAGCACGTCTGGCCCACGACCCGGAAGTGCGTCGCGTAGGCGATGGACGTCTTCTCGGTCGCGGCGCCGAGCTCCTCGAGCGCACCCGTCGCCACCTGGCCGTAGGTCCGCGCCGCGAGCGCCGAGGCCACGCGGGCCCCGAGCCTCGTCCGCACGACCTCCTTGCGATCGCCCTGGGTGAGGGTGAGCTGGAGCTCGGCCCCGTCGGCGAGCGCCCCGCGGCCGACCGCGGTGAGGGTCTGGCCGGGGAAGAGCACGCGCGGCCGGCCGGCGAGCATCACGTCGCTCGCGCCCGTGACCTTCACGTCGACGAGCTGCCACGGGCGCGATCGGTGCGCGGTGACGGCGCGATCGATCTCGGCCTCGCCCGTCACCGAGAAGAGCGCGCCGCCGGCCTCGCGGGTGAGGTGCGCGAGGGTGGTCGCGTCGGTGCCGGCCATGCCCGTCTGGTAGGCGTAGAGGCCGCCCTTCCAGCCGCGCGTCGTCAGGGTGCGCGCGAGCGCGTGCGGGTTCGGCTCGCCCCAGGTGGCGGCGCCGTCGGAGAGGAGGAAGAGATCCCAGCGCTTGTCGTCCTGGGCGCCGAGCCACGTCGGCGACGTGCCCTGCGCGAGCGCGGCCCCGAGGTCGGTCGCGCCCTCGAGGGAGAGGCCGTTCGCGTACGCGAGCAGCGCGTCGACGTTCTCCTTGGTGTTGTCGACGAAGCTCGGCTTGTACCAGTGCGACTCGACGTTGAAGAACGCGACCGCGAACTTCTTGGTGACGTCGCGGTTCTTCTCGAGCGCGCCCGCGAGGAGCTTCAGCCACACGTTGAACCGGTCGGGGTTCGACGACAGCGACGTGTCGACGAGGAACACCGCGCGTCCCTCCCCCTTCTGGGCGACGTCGGCCGGCAACGCAGGCCGAACCTGGGCGGCGAAGAAGTCGCCGACCTTGGCGTCGGTCCCGGTGATCGCCACCGGGCCCGGCTTCTTGAGGCGCACCGTCACCGAGCGGTCGGCGCCGAAGCGGTCGAAGCGGTAGACCGTCTTGCCGGCGGCGGCCTCGCCCTGAGCCGCCGGCGTGGTCGCCACCGTCACCCCGGCGAGGTTCGAGGTGACGACGTCGGCGACGACCGACGGCACCTTCTCGGGGAGATCGATCCGCGCCTCGAGGTCCTCGCCGGCGCGGACGAGATCCATGTCGTAGCCCACGACCACGCGGTGGAGCTTCTGGGGCGCGAGCGGGAAGACCCGCGCCGAGAACACGCCCGCGCCCGCCCACTCCATGAGGGCGGGGTCGACGCGCTGGCGCACGGTGTCGCCGTAGGCGAAGGCCGCCTTCTCGCGCGGCACCATCCGCGCCTCCTTCGGCCCGCGCCAGGTCGTCGTGCGGGCCTGCATGATCTCGAGGGGATCGGTCCCCGCCGTGCGCACCTCGCTCACCGCGAAGAAGAGCGGCGCCTTCGCGGGCTGGGGCTGCGCCGCGGGCGGGGGAGCGGGCTGGGCCGCCGGCTTGGGCCCGGCGGGGGCGGCGGGGTCGGCGGCGACCGGCAGGTCCGCGGGCTCGCGCGTGCTCTCGCCGAAGGCGAAGAAGTAGGGCGAGGCCTCCTCGGGCAGCCGCAGCTGGAACGTGCCCTCGAGGTTGCGGCCCCGATCATTCTCGTAGAGATAGTCGACGAGCACCCGCGCGCGGAAGCCGTCGACGGTCACCTTCGCCTGCACCGCGCGGAGCGGCAGCGACTCGCGATCGCCGACCATGAGCCGCGACGAGCTCGCCTGGGCCTGCGCCCGCTTCCAGGTCGTGACCTCCTTGGGCTTGCCCTCGCCGCCCTCCTCCTTCTTCGCGACGTCCCCCGGCGCGGCGCTCGCGGCGGGGGACGGCGGGTACGCCATCGACGGGCCCGCCATCGCCTTCGGCGCCGAGGCGCTCTCGTAGCTGCCGCCCGCCGCCCCGCAGGCGGTGGCGCCGAGGAGGCCAGAAAGGGTGAAGAACCGCCAGGTTAGCGACCGGACCGGGGCACTTTGTCGGGGGGGCATGGGTGCGAGAGTAACGGGTGCTGGCGGCCCTGGCTTACAGACGTCAGACTTTTCGACGGCCACGTGCGTCCATGGAGGAGGTGCCCACACATCTCCGCCCCGCCGCCCTCGCCGTCCTCGCTCTATCCCTAGCCGGATGTGGCTCCACGCCGCCCCGGGCGAGCCCCGGCGATGGGGCCCCGCCCGCGGCGAGCGCGCCCGCGGCGAGCGCGCCCGGCCAGGGCTCCGCCCCCTCGCCGCCCTCGCCTGCGCCCGCGGCGAGCGCGGCGAGCGCGGCGCCGCCGCTCGTCCTCACGCTCGTCGGGCCCTCGGCCGTCGAGATCGCGGCGAGCGCGCCGACCCGCGTCACGAGCCGCGCGTCGATCGAGCGCGTCGACGAG
>JAEUKG010000416.1 GCA_016794325.1 Myxococcales bacterium
GAAGTCCGGCATGTTCAGGCTGAGCGTCGCCCAGAAGCCGATCATCGCCGTGACCTTGGGGACGAACACGGGCCAGAGCTCGCCGAGCGTCTGGAACTTGCCCGGATCGCGCATCACCGCGCCGACGCCGTGGGCCTTCCAGACCGCCCACCCGACGAGGATCGCGGTCATCACGAGCACGTAGGGGGCGGCCCAGTTCTCGACCTTCCGCAGGAGGTCCATCCCCCGGTAGACGACGAGGATGTTGATGCTCCAGAAGAGGAGGAAGCTCACCCACTCGGTGAGGAGGTGGCCGCCGGGCTTGGCGGCCCCGAAGAGCAGCGGCCAGCCCGGGTAGAGGGACTTGAAGAACGTGTGGAGGGCGGCGCCGCCGATCCACGCGTTGATGCCGAACCACCCGCAGGCGACGATCGCGCGCATCATGGCGGGGACGTTGGCGCCGAAGACGCCGTAGGCCGCCCGCGCGAAGACGGGGAACGGGATCCCGTACTTCGTCCCCGCGTGCGAGTTGAGGAGGATGGGGGCGAGGACGATCACGTTGCCGAGGCCGATCGTCACGAGCGCCTGCCACCAGTTCATCCCGTCCTTGATGAGGCCGGCGGCCAGCATGTAGGTCGGGATGCAGTGGGCCATCGAGATCCACAGCGCCGCGAAGGTGTACGTGGTCCAGGTGCGCTTCTCGAGGCGGGTGGGGGCGAAGTCCTCGCTGTAAAGCGCGGGATCGTCGAGGACGACCTCCTTCGACAGCTCGACCCGCCCGTCCGCGTGCTCGATCACCTCCGACATGACCGCGTGCGGTAGCACGAAGCTCGCCCGGGTGCATGCAGAATGCACCTTCACGGGGGACCGGCTCACGCCGGTGGGCTAGGGCGGCCGCGGCGGGCCCGATCCGCGCGGGCGCGGGCGCGTCAGCGGCGGCCGGTGAACAGCCCGAGGAACGATCGCCAGAGGATGCGGAGCCGGTCGCCCATCTGGCCGAATTTGAGGCCGCGCCGGGCGTCGTGCCGGGTGACGAGGTGCATCGGCCGGGCCGCGGGGTGAACGCCGTAGAACGCGTACACGTTGTGGAGGTCGGTCACGAGCTCGCTGATGCCCCGCGTCTCGAGGTCGTGCGCCTGGCAGTAGCTGTCGGGCTTGTTGCGGATCATGCACTTCGCGATGATCAGCATGACGTTCGGGTCGATGAGCTCGCCGTTGCCGTCGAGGTAGTGCTTGTAGGTGAAGAAGCGGTCGGCGGGGGCGACCTCTTGGCCGCCCTCGGTCTTCGGCGCGCGCAGCGAGTTGATGACCTCGTACTCGTGGCGGAGGTACGCCTCGATGGTGTTGTTCTCGTCGGCGCGCTCGTACTCGATGAACTTGTGAAAGGCGTCGTAGAGCGTCTTCGGGTTCGCGTAGGCGCCGCTGATGAGATAGTAGAGCGTCGCCCCGAGCGAGTAGATGTCGGCGGGCCGTCCGACGCTCTTCTGGATGCGGGCGCGGACGTTCATCTCGCTCACGTCGCGGTAGGGCCGGCCGAGGACGATGCGCTTGCGCGCGCGATCCGCGTAGAGGATGGGGTACTGCTCGCCGCGGTTGAACAGCGAGAAGGAGTCGTTCTTCGCGATCTGGATGTAGAAATCCTCGAAGTATTCGACCTCGGGCACGCCCTGCTGGGTGTTGACCAGGAGCTCGATGACGTTCGTCTCTTGCTCGGGGCTCTGGAAGAAGAGGGTGCCCGGCACCGCGCCCTTCATGCTCGTCATGCCGAACTGGACGTCGTCGTCCTGGAGCTTGGCGACGTTGAAGTCGGCGAGGCGCACCTCGAGGGTCGAGCCTCGGAGGTTCGGGTCCGGCGTCTTGATGAGGACGTTCGCGGGCTTGATGTCGCGGTGGACGACGTTGCGCACGAGGTGCGCGTATTCGACCGCGCTCGCGATCGGGATCAGGTAGTCGAGCACGCGGAACATCCGCTCGTGCATCGGGAACGCGAGGAGGTCGTCTTTCTGGCCGCGGGAGCGGGAGCCTTTGAGGCGCTCCTCGAGCGACATCTCGAGCCGCTCGAGGATCATGAACTCCGGGTCGACCTTGTCGCGGATCGACGGGGGCAAGAAGGCGATGTCCTCGCCCTCACCGGAGGCGAAGAGCTCGACGATGTTCGGGTGCCCCTGCACGCGCTCGAGGAGCTCCTTCTCCATCTGGAAGCGCATGTGGTCTTCTTCGCTGACGCCCTTCTGCAGGATCTTGATGACGATCTCGCGGCGGAAGTCGGTCTTCGACTCGAGCCAACGCTCCTCGCCGAGGTACGCCTTCGCGAAGCGGCCTGACCCGAGCTCGATCGGCATCCCTCGCGCGTCGAGCACGAACGAATACGCTCGCGAGCGCATGACGTGGAACGCGTTCGAGCGAAGCTCCCGGGGGGTGTCGGTGCGCAGGGCGAGGCCCTGCGCCTGCTGCTGCTGCATGTGCGGCTGCGGCGGGGGCGCCGCGATCGCCTGCATCCCCATCGAAGTCGGCACGTTGCTCGCCATCATCGACATCGCGTTCGGGGACTGCCCCCCGGGCGGGGTGGCGCTGTTCGGCGGTGGCGGCGCGTGGAGCGGCTGCATCCCCGACGCGAAGCCGTGCATCGGTCCCGAGGACGGCGGGGGCCCGCTCGGCGAGGGCCCACCCGGGAGCCCCGGCACCGAGCTGCCGAACCCGGAGGTGACGGGCTGCGCGGGCGCGAGCTGCGAGGGCGGGCCCTGCGGCGCCATCATCGGCGGGCTCCGCATGCTGGACGGGACCGGCGGCGCGGGCACGGGGGCGGGCGGCACGGGCTGCAGCTCCGCGGTCACCTGGGGCTTGCGCGGCACCGGCGGCGCCTTGCTCGGCGGCGCGGGCGGCTTCGGGCTGGCCGGCTCCTGCACGAGCGGCTGGGGGGTGAAGGCCGTGGGGGTGTTGTACCGCCCGAAGCTCGGACGCTGGGCCTCCGCCGGCGGGTGGAAGCCAGGGCTCGTGACCATCTCGGGGACCGAGTCGGACAACGCGCTGCCGCCCGCCGCGGTGTTGATGGTCCGCTCGCCGCCGGATTCGTCGTCGTCAGGGAAGCTCGGCGCTCGGTTGGTCACGGATCCCTTGCGGAGCCGCGATCACCGCCGAATCATCACGACGAGGTCACGGCTCTGATTGAGCTGCAAGGCCACCGCCTGGTGACCCTGCGGATAAGGTACCAGAAGGTCCGCGCCATCGACGACAAACACGCGCCCCTCGGCCGTCGGCTGGCCGAAGGAGAAGGCGACCTCCCCCAAATGCAGCTTCGCGGTCGATACGAAGTGTAAAATTCCGTCCGAGTTGGCGCTGATGGCCGGGGTGGGGCGGGCGCCGGGGCGCGCCACGAAGCAGCTCAGGCCCTTCACGTTGATGCCCTGGCCGCCCGGCAGCAGGCTCACGCGGAAGCGCACCTCGCCCCCCTGATGATCGACGAACGTGAGGTCGAGCGACTCGTGCACGTTCGCGTAGCGGACCGAGCGACCGGCGAAGGGCGCCTCTTGAACCGCCGACCGCGCCGCGGTCGTCGTCGTCGACGGTCGCGGGCCGCTCGCCTCCTCGGCCTTGCGCTCGGCGGCTCCGGATCCGGATCCCGAAGACTCGAGCGCCTCGAGCTCGAGGGTGATCGACTGGCGCGGCGGACGGATGGGAGGGCGGCGCGGGCGGGTCGAGAACTCCTCGACCGCGCGCCGGAGCCCGCCGAGGAACTCGTCGGGGTTCCTGGCGCGACTCGCGGGCTCGGCGCGGAGGCCGGCGACGAGGGCGTCCTCGAGCGTCGGGTCGAGGCCCATCGCCCGCAGGCGACCACGGACGAAGTCGTCCGAGCGCACGCGGGAGGTGAAGGTCTCCCGGATGTCGGCGTCCGAGAAGGGCACCTCGCCGACGAGCATGAACGCCGCGACGAGGGCGAGGCCGTAGACGTCGGTCCCCGGACCTTCGCGCGTCCCCATGAGCTGCTCGGGAGCGGCCCACCGGGGCGAGAAGAGGGCGATGGCGCTGACGGTCTCGCGCGCCTCCCCCTCGGCGCGCGTGAGCTGGTTCTCGGCGATCCCGAAGTCGGCGAGCTTCGGGATCAGGTGCTCTCCGACGCGCGCGAAGAGGATGTTCGACGGCTTGATGTCGCGGTGGAGAACGCCCGCCTGGTGGGCTTCGCCGAGCGCGCCCGCGATCGGCTCGAGGATCTGGAGCGTCTCGTCGGCGCCGAGCGGCCCGCGCCGCCGGACGTGCCCCTCGAGGTTGCCCCCGTCGAGGTACTCGGAGATCTGGAACGGGCTCTGCTGCACGCCGCCGCGGGGCGAGAGCGCGTCGATGTAGCCGAAGTCGAAGATCTTCAGCGTGTTCGGGTGCTGGAGGCGCGACAGCGACATCGCCTCCTGGAGGAAGTGCTCGTACGTCGCCTCGTAGATCTTGCCGCCGGACGTGGAGCCACTCTCGATCAGCTTGCGCAGCAGCTTGACGCACACGACCCGGTCGAGGCGCTCGTCTTGGGCCCGGTAGATCGACGCCATGCCGCCGCGACCGACGCGGTCGAGGATGACGTAACGATCGAGCAGGCGCTGTCCCGGCGCGAGCTCGAGCGAGTCGGTGGCGCGAACCATGGGAGCCGCCTCTATGTTCGCCCGGGACGCGGAAAAAGCCAAACCATCACGCCTCGGCGGCTCGCCACAGGTACCAGCTGGCGACGCTGCGGAACGGGGCCCAGCGCTGGCCGGCGCGGGCCAGCTCGGCGGGGGTCGGCAGCTCCTCGCGGCGGTAGGCGGCGGCGAAGCCCTTTCGCACTCCGTAGTCGCCGAGGGGTAGGACATCCGGGCGGCCGAGCCGGAAGATGAGGAGCATCTCGACCGTCCACCGCCCGACGCCGCGCACCCGCGTGAGCACGTCGACGATGGCCTCGTCGTCCATCGCCGCGAGGGCGGCGAAGCTCGGTACCTCGCGGCGACCCGCGCGCGCGGCGAGATCGCGGAGCGCGAGCGCCTTGGAGCGCGAGATGCCCGCGGCGCGCAGGGCCTCGTCGCTCGTCGCGTCGAGCGACGAGGCCGTCACCCGCTGCCCGGGGAGCGCCGCGAGGAGGCGATCGTGGATCGTCTTGGCCGCCTTGCCGTTCAGCTGCTGGTAGACGATCGCCTTGGCGAGGGCGGCGACGGTGGAGTCGGTGGGCTCCAGCGTGAGCCGCGGCGGGCCCACCCGCTCGATGACGCGCCGGAGCTTCGCGTCGGCGGCGGCCAACCGGCGCGACGCCTCGGCCGCGTCGTAGGGCAGCGCGCGACCGGCGGACGACGGGGCGCCGAGCGCGGGCGCGCCCTCGACGGCGAGGAGGCGATCTTTGGTGACGAGGCCACCGTACGCCGAGAACCCTCCGGGCTTGCCCCCCGCGGCGGTGACGCGGTGGCAGGGCACGACGACGGGGAACGGGTTCTTGGCCATCGCTTGGCCCACCGCGCGCGCCGCCCCAGGCTTGCCGAGCGCGCTCGCGATCTCGCCGTACGCGCGCGTCGTCCCCGCGGGGATGGACCGCGCGACGCGGTAGACCTCGGCGTGGAACGGCGGGACTCCGCGCGTGTCGAGGGGCACGTCGTCGAAGCTCTGCGGCTCGCCGCGCGCGTGTTTCGCGAGCTTCTCCGCGAGGCGACCGACCCACGCCGGACGTCGCGCGCTCGGCGGCGACGCCGAGCGCGCGCGCTCCGCGAGCCGCCGCTCGGTCGCGTCGCGGTCGGCCTCCGGCAGCTGCACCGCGGTCACCCCGGCGTCGTTCCAGGCGACGCCCATCCAGCCGAGCGCGGTCTCGAAGAGCGCGTAGCCCATGGCGAGAGACGGTACCGCGGCCCGCGGCGCTCCGGAAAACGGAAAAAGCGCGCGCGGCGCC
>JAEUKG010000441.1 GCA_016794325.1 Myxococcales bacterium
GCGCGCCGTCGCCGCTCGCTCGCGACGCGAGCGAGCGGAGCGAGAGGCCGGCGAGGGATCCGCGCAGCGAGCCGAGCCCGAGCCGCGTGAGGCCGAACCGGGAGAGGTCCAGCCGGGAGAGGTCCAGCCGGGAGAGGTCCAGCCGGGAGAGGTCGAGCGTCGGCAGCTCGAGCCTCGCGCGACCGCGGCTCGAGCGATCGCCGCGGCCGAGGCCGAGCCTGGCCTCGAGCCACCCGGAGGCGCCGAGCTCGGGGCCGTGGCCCCACCCGCCTGCGCTTTGGCCGCGGCGGTCAAGGGCGGGCGCTCCGCCCGGTGTCATCCTTCGCCCCCGAGGCTCCCCGATGTCGTGTCCGGCGAAACGCACGTGCTCTTCTCCTCGGCTCATGGGGTCACGCGTGGCTGACGGACGCGCGCGTGCGCCACGTGGTGGGGGGCGCGCCCGTCCACCGCTTGAACGCGCGGGTGAAGGCGCTCGTCTCCGAGAAGCCGACGAGGCACGCGATCTCGGCGAGCGGCCGCCGCCCCTCGAGCATGTAGCGCTCGGCGAGCTCGCGGCGCGTCTCGTCGAGGAGCTCGCGGAACGAGGTCCCGTCGGCCTCGAGGCGCCGGCGCAGGGTCCGCTCGCTGGTGGCGAGGCGGCGCGCGATGCGCTCGAGCGGGGGCAGGCCGCGCGGCAGCTCCTCGCCGATGAGCTCCTTCACCTGGTCGTGGGGCCGCGCCGCGCGCTCGCGCCGCGACAGCTCCTCCGACGCGCGCTCGCGCAGGTACGCGCCGAGGCGCGCGTCGCCGAGGGGGAACGGCGCGGCGAGCACCGCGGGGCTGAACACGAGCTCGGCCTCGGCCGCGGCGAAGCGCACCGGGCAGCCGAAGAACCGCTCGTGGGCGCGCGCGTCCGGGGGCGCCGGGTGAGTGAAGCGCACCTCGACCGGCGTGATCGCCGGCCCGGCGAGCCGACGCGCGGCGTGGAGGATCTCGGCGAGCGTCGCCTCCTCGGCGAAGCGCGCGGCGGGCTCGGTCGGCGGTCCGCCGGCGTAGCGCAGGGCGAGGCCGCGCTCGGCGCGCGCGATCATCTGCGGCTCCTCGACCCAGAGCGGCGCGAAGCGCGCGAGCATCGAGAGGCCCTCGCCGAGGCTCGACGCCGTCATCGCGACGAAGCCGAGGAGGCCGTAGTCGCCGGGGCTGTAGTGGCCCGCGACGAAGAGCGCGGCGTCGGCCCGACGGAGCCGGCGGTCGGCCGCGGCCCACGCGGCGTGGAGCACCGACACCGCGACGCGACCCTCCCCCTCGAGGAGCGCCGCCCCGATGCCGGCCTCGGCGCGGACCGCGGCGACGTCCACGCCGAGGCGCTCGAGCGCCATGAAGAGCTTGCGGAGCGCCCCCACTGCCACCGTCGGCGAAGCCAGCCCGTACGACATCCGATCACCTCCTCGCCCTCGGTGAGAGCAGGGAGCGTGCCGTCCCCGCCGGCCCGCGAACCGCGGAATCCAAAGGGGTTTGGAAGGGATCGCGGGCGATCCGTGGCGCCGTCCTACCCCGCCCCACCCCGCCTTCCGACCTCGCCGAGCTCGCTCCGCGGCGCCCCTCCTCTCACCCCTCGGCGCGCCCTGGAGGGTCGCCCCGAGCGCCCGCACACGCGCGGAAACTCCTCGACCTTCCGCGCCGTTCGCTATCATGGCTGACGTGGGAGTGTCCGAAGGCACCGTCATCGACGGGAAGTACCGCCTCGAGCGCCTCCTCGGTCGCGGGGGCATGGGGGCGGTGTACGCCGCGCGCCACCTCACCCTCGGCGAGCTCTACGCCATCAAGTTCGTCGCGCCGGGCCCGGGCGATCGCGACGAGGCCCACGCCCGGTTCCGGCGCGAGGCGAAGTCGGCCGCGCTCCTCACGAGCGACCACGTCGCCAAGGTGATGGACGTCGGCGTCCACGGCGACGACGAGCTCTACATCGTGATGGAGCACCTCGACGGGACGGACCTCGACGTCCTCGCCCGGCAGCGCGGCCGGCTCCCCGTCGCCGAGGCCTCCGAGCTCGTCATCCAGGCGTGCCGCGCGCTCGAGGAGGCCCACGACAAGGGCATCATCCACCGCGACATCAAGCTCGCGAACCTGTTCCTCACGACGAGCCACGGGGAGCCGCTCCTCAAGGTGCTCGACTTCGGCGTCTCGAAGACGGTGGGCGCCGACATGACGCACACCGCGGCGGTCCTCGGGTCGCCGAAATACATGTCCCCGGAGCAGATGGACGACCCGCGCGCGGTGGACGCGCGCACCGACGTGTGGTCGCTCGGCGTCGTCTTGTACCGGCTCGTGTCGGGGCGCCTGCCGTTCGACGGCGAGACCCTCGGGCGCATCTGCATGGCGGTGATGCGCGAGCCGCCGCCGCCGCTGCTCGAGGTCCAGCCGAGCGTGCCCCCCGGCTTCGCCGCGATCGTCGATCGCTGCCTCGCGAAGGACCGCGCGCAGCGCTTCGCCAGCGTTCGCGAGCTCTCGGCCGCGCTCGCGCCGTTCGCGGCGATGGGCGCGGTGGCCCCGGCGGCGAGCCTGCTCGAGCCGCCCGACGCCGCCACCCTCGTCGACCCCACGGTGCTCGCCACGAGCAACCGCGTGGACACCACCCAGAACCGCACGTGGTCGAAGACCGGCGTCGGCGAGCTCTCGTCGCCGACCACAGCCGCGCCGGTGTGGCGCTCGACGGCGGCGCTCGTCGTCGGGCTCGGCGCCATCTTCGCGGTGCTCCTCGCGGTGAGCGCCGCGGCGGTGTTCCGCGCGCGCGGGCGCGCCGCCGACGCCGATCTCGCGACCGCGAGCGGGCCGGTCCCGCCCGCGCCCGTGACGGCCCTCGCCGCGCCGACCGAGGCGGCGACGCCACCGGCGACGAC
>JAEUKG010000444.1 GCA_016794325.1 Myxococcales bacterium
GAGGTCGCGTCGGCGCTTTGCGGCGGGAACAGTCGCCGCCCGCGCGCGGTTCGGGAAGGGTCCAGAATGATGCTCAAGGCTCGGCTCGTCGCCATCCTCGTCCCCGCCTTCGTCGCCGGCTGCGCCGGCCCGCGCGTGCGCGAAGCCCAGGCGGCGCCGCCTCCGCCGCGACCCTCCCAGCCGGTCACGTCGCCCGCGCCGGTGGCGCCGCTGCCGTCGGTGGCGGCGCCGTTCGACAAGCCGCCCCTCCTGCCCGGCACGCCGGACGTGGCGACCCTGGTCGCCAAGGTGAAGCCGGTGGTCGTCACCGTCATCACCGCCGAGGTCGCGTCGGCGCCGCGCGGTCGCTTCCCCTTCGGCGGCGGCGATCGCGACGAGGGGTTCCGGCGTCATGGCCTCGGCTCCGGCTTCATCGTCGACGCCAAGGGGCACGTGGTCACCAACGCCCACGTCGTGGCCGACGCCGACCGCGTGCGCGTTCGCCTCGCCGACGAGCGCGAGCTCGACGCGAAGGTGCGCGGCAAAGACTCGCGGCTCGACCTCGCGGTGCTCGAGCTCGTCAACCCGCCGGCGAACCTGCCGGTCGCGTCCCTCGGCGCGAGCGGCAACGAGGAGCTGCGCGTCGGCGAATACGTCGTCGCGATCGGCGCGCCGTTCGGCCTCGGCCACACCGTGACGATGGGCATCGTGAGCGCGAAGGGCCGCGCGATCGGCGCCGGCCCCTACGACGACTTCATCCAGACCGACGCCTCGATCAACCCCGGCAACAGCGGCGGTCCTCTCTTCAACCTCAAGGGGCAGGTCGTCGGCATCAACACCGCGATCAACCCCAACGGGCGCGGCATCGGCTTCGCGATCCCGGTCGACAGCATGAAGGACGTGGTGCCGCAGCTCATCGCGCGCGGCACCGTCACCCGCGGCCGCCTCGGCCTCGCGTTCCAGCCGGTGGACGCCGGCCTCGCGAAGGCGCTGGGGATGGATCACCCGAAGGGGGCGCTCGTCGGCGAGGTGGAGCGCGGCGGCGCGGCCGAGAAGGCCGGCATCCAGTCCGGCGACGTCATCCTCGCGGTCGGCGGCGTCGAGGTGTCGCACGCGCAGGAGCTCCCGCGGCTCGTGGCGCGCAACAGCCCCGGCACCAAGGTGACGGTGCGCCTCGTCCGGGGCAAGCTGCCGCGCGACGTCGACGTGGTCCTCGACGAGCTCCGCGACGAGTCGGCGGCCAAGCCGGCCCCGCCGACCCCTGGCACCCCGAAGCTCGGGATGGAGCTCGGCGACGCCCCCGGCGGGGGCGCGCTCGTCCAGCGCACGTTGCCCGGGTCGCCCGCCGACGAGGCGCTCGAGAAGGGCGACGTGATCCTCGAGGTCAACCGGCGGGCGGTCGGGTCCGCGGCGGAGGCGGCGCGCGCGATGGAGGCCGCAGGGGGCACGGTCCTCTTGAAGATCCGTCGCGGGGCCGCCACGCGGTTCGTCGCCATCGAGCGGTGACGCGCGAGCGCGCGCGCCACCGCGCCGCGGCGGCTACTCGAACACGACGACCTTGTCGCCCGCGCCGCGCCCGAACACCTCGGGGCTGTACATCTCCTCGGCCTTCGGCGGGGGCACCACGAAGGTGCCGGGCGTCGTGGCACGTGCGACATACACGTATTCGTGGACCCCGTCCCAGAGCAGGGAGGTGAACGCCTCGACCCGCTCGTCGCGCATGTTCTGGTGCTCGTACCAGCTCCGTGACCACCAATACGAGCGCGACTGCGACTGGGACGCGTTCGGATCCTGCGGGATCGGCCCCGTCACCGCGAGGGCGGGGTTCATCGGCTCGATGCCCGCGGGGATGGGATCGACGAGCGCCACGTGGTGGCGTCGCGCCGGCGCCACCATCGTCACGCGGACGCGCACCTTCGCGCCCGCCTTGAACCGCCAGGTGCCGTCGGGGTCGCGCTTGACGTCCTCCGGCTTGTCGACGGCCTCGTACTTGCGGGTCACCGTGAAGCCGCGATCCATCGGCGGCGGCTTGAGGTCGACCGGCGCGTACTGCATGCCGACCCGGAAATACAGCCGCCCGGGGCCGTCCTTGGAGATCGTGAGGTCGCCCTCCTTCACGTCGGCGAGGAGCTGCATCGGCACGTCGATGTGGTGACGCTCGGTCGTGCGACCCTTGAACTGGTGGTCGCCCGCGTAGCGATCTCCGAGCCACACCTTGGCGACGAAGTCGGGGGTCACGCCCTCGTATTTCGCGAAGTAGCGGTCGAGCGCGAGGAGCACGAAGGCGTTCTCCTGCGTGCTCGACCAGCGCCCCGCCTTCTTGTGCCCGAGCAGGCCGGTCACGAGCTTGGGGATGAGGTCGCTCTTGGGCTGGTCGCCGATCATCGCCTCGAGGAGGATGCCGTCGGCGCGGCGATCCGAGTTGAGCAGCAGGTAGTCACCGTCGCCGTAGCCGCTCACGAAGTGCGCGGCCCCCGCGGTCTCGGTCACGCGGTTCGTCAGGTGGCGGCGGATCTGCTCCATCGTCGCTGCCTGGGCCTTGTCGTCCGACAGGGTCGGGATGAGCCAGCCCAGGGTCTCGAGCGGCGTCTTCTGGACGCCGCCGGCCTCGTCGACGAGGCGCTTGGCCTTGGCCGGATCGGCGTCTCCGAGGCGCTTCCGCACGTAGATCGAGTACGCGATGATCGCGCGGCGCGCCTCCGGCGAGTAGTAGCCGGGGATGTGCGCCTCGATGTTCTTGATGTGCGCGTGGGCGCGCTGGAGCATCGACGCGTCGACCGCGAAGCCCTTCTCCTTGGCGCGCGCGAGGGTGTGGGTCACGTGGACCGAGAGGTACGGCCACGGCTCGGTGAACCAGAAGCCCCAGCCGCCCGACCAGTGCTGGCGCACCTTGAGGCGGTCCATGTCCTTGGCCACGCTCGCGACGAGCTCCTCGGGCTTGGGGAGCCCCTCGGCCTTGAAGGCGCCGAGGACGTCCTTGAGCGCGGCGATCGCCATCACCCGCGAGGCGACCTGCTCGTTGCACTCGTAGGGATAGCGCACGAGGTAGAGGACCGCGTCGGTGAGGGCCTGCAGGGCGGTCGACGAGGTCGTGACCTCGAGCCCGCCGAACTGGGTGACGACGCCGTCCGGCATCTTCACCTTCTGGGCGATCGCGCCCTGATCGATGACGCCGTAGGTCGCGAAGGCCTCGGTCGTCGCCGGGGTCCACACCGGCAGCTCGACCTGGGAGGCGTCGGACCACTTCCCGCTCACCGCGCCGACCTGGATGCGGGCCGTCCCCGGCTTCACCGCGCCGGCGGGGAGGCGGACCTCGACGCGATCGTTGGCGGGGACGGTGACCTTCCGGCCGGCGGGGCCGTCGATGGTGGCGTTCAGCGCGCGGGCCGCGAGGCTCACGTCCATCGGCTTGTCGGTCTGGTTCTGGAGCACCACCGGCAGCTCGAACTTGTCGCCGAAGTTCAGGAACCGCGGCGCGCTCGGCCGCACCATGAGCGGGAGCCGCGCCGTGATGGTCGACTCCTCGGAGCCGAAGCGCGTCTCCTGCGCCGCGACCGCCATCACGCGGTAGCGCGTGAGGCTGTCCGGGAGCTTCACCGGCACGTCGACGTGCCCACGCGCGTCGGTCGTCACCTTGGGCGCGAAGACGGCGAGGGCGTTGAAGTCGGCGCGCATCGCGATCGGCGTGTTCGGGTCGGCGGCGCCGCCCTCCTCGCGTTTGTTCTTCTTGAGGGCGTCTTTGCTCTCCTCCGGGGCGACGACCGGGCTCACGGCCGACGCCGCGAGCTTCGGGGCCGGGGTCTCGGTCGTCGGGGTCTTGTAGCCCCGCGACCCGCCGCTCGGCGCGTCGTCGACCTCCTTGCTCGCGATCTGGCGCTGGCGAGCCTCTTGCGGGTGGGCGATGACGACGCGCTCGCGGGTCTCGAAGTCCGATACCCCACCACCACGATGGGGATAGAAGGTCGGGATCGGGTTCGGGAGCGTGTAGCCGGAGAGGGCGAGGACGGCCTCGTCGACCACGACGACGGCGACGTCGCTGCCGGCGACCGGCGCCCCGCGGGGGTCCTTCACGTCGACGCCGACGGTGGTGCTGGCGCCCGGCTCCGTCTTCTTGTCACGAGGGGTCACCGCGACGGTCAACGTGCGGCTCTTGGCGGGGATGGCGAGCTCGGCGCGGCCGGTCGCGAAGGCGGGGCGCTTGCCGAGCTTCGGGTCGGGCGCGCCGCTCTCGTCTTCGCGCACCGTCGACCCGGCGAGGACGACCGCGACCTCGACGCCGGGCAGCATCGTGTCGTCGAGCTTCACCTTGACGGTCTGCATGCTCGTCGCCATCGAGAAGCGCTCGACCGAGAGCAAGCCCGACCGGCGCACGGTGACGATCCCCTCCGCCGGGGTGAACGGCGCGAGGACGAGGATCTCGGCGGTGTCGCCGGGCTGATACTCCTTCTTGTCGGTGACGAGCTGGGCCTGCGCTCCCTTGAGCTCGCGGTCCTGGGGCGCGCTCCCGCCGATGACCCACATCGAGAGGGTCGTCTGGCTCTTGCGGCCGCTCTCGTCCTCCACGGTCGCCGTGAGCCGGTGCCGGCCGCCCTCCTTGGTGCGCAAGGTGCAGCGCGTCGGCTGCTCACCCGACACCACGTCGCACGTCTCGACGTCGAGCTCCTTCTCCTCGTATTCGTCGCCGCGCTGCTCGAGGTCGAGCCGCGCGCTCTTCACCGTCACCTTGCGGCCGGCGGTGATCTTGCCGTCGATGTCGGCGACGAGGGCGTCGAGCTGGATCGCCTCGCCCGCGCGAACGAAGTACTTCTCCGGCTTGATGCCCACGTAGACGCTCGCCGGGTGCACGAGGATGGAGGCGCCCCCCGACCACGACTGACGGTTCACGTCCTGCACCGCGCCGTGGACCGACAGCGACATCGGGTACGGCGGCTCGAGGGCGTCGAAGTCGAGCCGGATGCGGTGGGTGCCGGTGGGGTTGGTGCGGCCCTTCCACGTCTCGCTGCTCTTGTTCCGCTCGGCGCCGCGCTTGTCGCCGGCGCGGTACGACCGGTAGCCCCAGTCGTTCTTGCCGAAGGTCCACCCCGCGTGGTTCGGGGGCGAGAAGTGCCCGTCGGAGCGGGAGATCGTCCAATCGACGTCGGCGTTCGGGAGGCCGCCGCCGGCGTAATATTTGGCCTCCACCGCCACGACCGCGCTCCCGCCCACGAAGTGCGGGCCCTCGCTGGTGTTGCGGACGCCGACCTCGAACTCGGGGCGTCGGAACTCCTGCACCTGGAAGCCGTGCCGCCCCGACTCCCCGCGGAGCTGCATCTCGACCCACGCGTGCCCGAGGTTCGCGTTCTTGGCGAGCTTCACCACGAAGTCGAAGCCGCCGCCGCCGTCGACCGAGGCCTCCCCCTTGCCCGCCTCGGCGCCCCGCGAGTCGTGCATCGTCCAGGTGAGCTTCTCGCCGCCGATGTCTTTGAGGACCTTCACGTCCCCGCCCTTGCCGTAGTCGACCTGGCGGACCCAGCCCTTGACGTGCACCTCCTCGCCCGGCTTGTACATCTTGCGATCGTCGAAGCTGAAGAAGGTCGTCCGCGAGCCGCCGTTGCCGGGGTAGTGGAGCTGCCCACGGTAGCGATCGCCGAGCAGCGCGGTGTCGGCGCCCTTCTTCAGGTACGCCTGCGAGAACGAGCCGTCGGCGCGGGCGAGGCCGTCCTTGTCGGTCTTGGCCTTGGTGCCGTTCTGCCCGGCCGCGCCGCCGTAGGCGACGAGCTCCACCCCCTCGAGCGGGGCGCCGGTGGAGAGGTCGGTGGCCCAGGTGGTGACCTTGTCGTCGGTCATCGCGTGGGCGCCGATATGTGTAGACTGCACCCACGTGCGGACCCACTCCTTGGACCACCGGTCGCGGTCGGGGCGCAGCGTCTCCACGACCACGATCGCGTGGCCGAGGCTCGCCTTGTCGAGCGCAGCGGACAGGTCGAGCGACGTCTCGACGAGCTCGTCGGCGGCGCTCGGGGGCTTCACCACGCGGTCGAAGACGAGCTTGCCGGGCGGCGTCGTCATCTTCCGCTCGTGGTCCCACGCGCGACGGAACTCGAGGTATTTCGGCCAGTCCTCGGGCTTGGCTTGGTAGATCCGGACCTTGAGGCCCGGGTCGTTGACGCTGTAGACGCCGTATTTCCCGCCGGAGGCCGGATCGAGCAGGATCATGTCCGAGTCCTCGGAGAAGAGCGTCGGGGGCGCGGAGCCGACCTCGAACGTCGCGTGCTCCTCCCGAACGAGCTTCTGCCCGAAGGTGTCGCCCATGCGCTGGGCGACGGTCACGGTGTACTTCGTGCGCCCCTTGGTCTTGCCGCTCACGGTGATCGAGTCGCCGCCGACCTCGACCTTCATCCCCGGGATGGCGGGGGTGACGGTGACCATCGACTTGTCGAAGCTCCGCCGCTCGATCGGGTTGTTGAACGTGAGGTGGAACGGGGTGAGCGGGACGCAGTGATCTCCCCAGCCGCACTCGGACGCGCGGAGGCGGAAGGGGTCGTAGGTGCGGAACCCGAAGCTCTGATCGCGGTCGGTGGCCTTGGGGCCCTCGGCGCCGGTCGTGCCCTTGGGGAACTTGATCTGGACGTTCGAGGCGGTCGGGAGCTCGCGCTCGGCCTTGAAGGCGACGAAGCGTCCCGCCTTCGCCTTGGACGCGTAGCTCGAGACCGAGGCGTCTTCCTCGATCTCGTCGCTCGTCGCCTTGCGGACCTTCACCGGCGTGGAGTCGGCGGTGACGACCACGCTCGAGAGCAGCGCCCGCTCGTCCATCGCTTGGTCGAACTCCGCGTACATCACGGGGCTCGTGCCTTGCGGGCCGTGGGCGGGGAAGTGCGCGCCGAGCTTGGGCGCGGGCGTGGAGAACGTCCACTTCATCCCTTGGGCGAGCGCGTCTCCGTTCTGCGCCTTCACCCCCGCCGGGATCTCGGCGGTGTAGTCCGTCGCCATCGGGAACCGCGGGTCCGGTTGGAAGACGACGGTCTGGGTGCCCACCCACCTCCACTCACCCTTGGGCGTCGGCGTGAGCTGCACGGGGATGGGGAGCTTGGCGAGCTCGGCGTGCGACGTGATGGGCACCATCGGCGCGCTGAACGTGACCGAGAGGTACGGCGCGAGCTCGATCTTGCCCTCGGGCATGTGGCGCAGCACCTTGAGCGCCCCGGTCGCGGCCGCGGGCGGCGGCGTGCTCGGCGGCAAGGGCGGCGGGAAGGTCTCCGCGATCGTCTTGCCCGGCCGCGGCGCGGGCGGCGACTTGTCGCGCATCGCGAACGGCTGCGCGAGCCCGGGGTCGGCGGGCATCGGCGGCATTCGGTCGAAGATCTTCTTGGCGTCGGCGTCGGAGAGGGCCGTGGTCTGCGCGGGCTTCGGCGGCGTGCCCTCGCCGTCCTCGTCGGCGTCGCTCACCCGGAAGCCGAGCCCGGACTTCGACACGCGCCACTTGACCGGGCCGGCCGCGGCGGGCGTGGCCTTCGGCGGGCCGACGATCGGCGCGGGCCGGGCGCCGGGGCAGCCGACGATCACGGCGCCGAGCAGCGCCAACGCGAGGAGACTCCGAGCCGAACCGTTCATGGGGGACAATCTACGCCGACGCGCCGCGGAGGATCTCGGGAAACCGCGGGCGTTCGGCTCCAGCTCGCGGTCGCTCGGCGCCGCTCAGAGGGTGCCGGAGCAGGTCTGGATGTCGGCGAGGGTGGGGCACCGCGGCGTACGCGGCGGCGCATCGAAGCGGATCCCCTGAGCCTCGACGGGCGCAGGCGCGATCGCGACGTCGGTCTCCTCGTCGGCGCCCTGGTCGGCGTCGACCTCGGTGGTGCTGGTCTCGCCAGTGCAGGCGACGAGGAGGGCGGCGAGGGCGGCGGCGACGGCGATGGTGTAGCTGCGGGAGTGCATGGTCTCTGGTTCTCCTTCGGGACTTCGTGTCCTCGAAGAGACAGAGCGTCGCCACCGCCGATGTGAAGGCAGAATCGGAAAAAAGATCGGCGGGGCGCGAAAGGGGCGCCCGTTCGTGCGCAACTCATCGAAATGACTAGCCATTCAGTGGGAGCACGAAGCGGCGACATGAGGCGCTCGAGCGAGAGAGAGGGGAGTTTCGGCGCCGGCTCGCGTACTCAGACCCCATGAACAGCCGCCACGTGGTCTCGGTCGTCGCTCTCTCCGGCTTCGCCTTCTTCGCGCTCGGGACGAGCAAGGCCAAAGAGGACGGGCCCCCGAAGGAGACGAAGACGACGTCGGCCAACGCCGAGGCGACCCTCAAAGAAGCGAAGGTCATCGGCGGCTGCGATCGCTCCGACCAGTTCTACAAGGACTGCACCGAGTCGTACGCCCCCGAGAAGCCCGCGGAGGAGAAGAAGAAGTGCGAGTCGCTCGGAGGCAAGTTCCTCCTCGGCGGCTGCCCCCGCATCGGCGCGACCACGATGTGCCTCGAGGGCAACGCGCCCTACCTCTCCGGCTCCGTCGCCTACGAGGGGCGCAAGACGAAGCACGACCCCGACGACTGCAAGCGCGGCTTCACGGACTTCTCCAAGGGCGGCGGCCTCAAGGCCAACACCAGCCCCGCGAGCTGCAACGCGGTCGCGACCGGCGGCACCTGCACCCAGTTCTCGGCGCTCACGGCCGACGCCGAGCGGACCTGCCTCCAGAACGGCGGCCAGCTCAAGCAGCCGCCCGAGCCGTGCCCGAGCGCGAACGGCCTCGCCGCCTTCAAGATCCCGCTCAAGGACGGCACCACCGAGACCGAATACTTCTATACCACTGAGTATACAGACCTCACGGGCAAGCACACCTGGACGATGGAAGACGTGCTCGTGATCTGCGGCCTGTCGGGCAACTGCACCAAGGTGCCGTTCGAGACGGGCGCCGCCGCGGCCTCGGGCTCGGCCCCGGCCGGGAGCGCCAAACCCGCCGCCGTGCCCGCCACCGCCGCGAAGAAGGCCCCCGACCCCAAGAAGAAGTGACGCGGCCGCCAGGGCGGCGCCCCTGAGCCCGGCGCCCCTCTGTGGTAAGAGGGGCGCGCGGTGTTCCCCTTCGTCTCCATCGACGAGAGCAAGCTCGGCCCGATCCACGCGTACGGCCTCTGCCTCGCGCTCGCGCTCCTGTCGTGGGACTGGCTGGTGATGAAGCGGGCCGCGCAGTTCGGCCTCGAGAAGCGCGATTTCCGCGCGCTCACCCTGTGGATCCTCGTCCTCGGCGGCCTCTTCGGCGTGGGGATCGACTGGCTGTTCTATCGGCCCGACGTCGTGGCCCAAGCCAAGCCCGCGTTCGTCCTCCAGGGCATCAGCATCACCGGCGGCTTCGTGGGGGCCGTCACCGGCGGCTTCGTCTGGCGCTACCTCAAGATCACGCGCGAGGGCCTCCGGCTCCGCTTCGAGCGCCGCGCCGAGCCGGTCGCGCTCATGCCCTACTCCGAGGTCATCGTCTCGACGTGGCCCATCGCCTTCACCTTCGGCCGGCTCGGCTGCGCGCTCGTGCACGACCACCCTGGCGTGTTCGCGACCCCCGGCAGTCTCGGCGCCAAGCTCGCGGTCGCCTGGCCGCTGCACGCCGGCGACGGCGTCACCTACTCGTTCGGGCCCCTGCACGCGACGTACGGGAGCTTGCTCCGCTACGACCTCGGGCTCCTCGAGTGCTTGTATCTTGCAATCATCACGGTCGCCTTCGCCGTCACCTACAAGAGGCGCCTCCGGCCCTGGACGTACACCGCCGCTGGCTGCTTGCTCTACGGAGGGGCGCGGTTCTTCCTCGATTTCCTGAGGCCGGGCCCGTCGGTCTCCGGCGGCGAGCCGCGCCACCTCGGGCTCACCTTCGCCCAGTGGTGGAGCATCGCGGTCGTGGTCGCGGGCCTCGTCTTCGCGCGGCGCGCGTGGAGGTCCACGGGGTCGCCGATCCCCGACCGCTCCCCGGCGGCGGCCTCCGAGCCCGCGTGAGGCGGCGCGGCTCCGTCAGAACATGTCGACGACGCAGGGGGTCGGGCCGCCGAAGAGCGCCGAGAGATCCTCGCAGGCGGCGTCCGATGCCTCGAGGCGGCCGAGGGCGCGCAAGGCCCAGGGGGTGGCGAAGCCGGTGTAGAGGGAGGCGAGCGCGCGCTCGTCGAGGACCACGTCGGGGCGGCCGCTCGCCCGCGTCGCGACGCCGGCGCCGCCGCTGCACGCGAGCGCGTACGTCCCCGACGCCGCGGGGAGGGTGGCGTCCCGGAGCTCGAGGACGAGCTTGGCCGCGGCGCGCGCCGGATATCCTCTCGAGGATAGCGCGGCCTCGGGGTGCGTCACCCGCACCATGAAGTAGTCGGGGATCGAGACGGTGTGGTGCCGCTCGGGGAGGAGCATGACGAGCTCGCTCGTGGGTGAGCCGTGCCACGTGACCCGCTCGCAGATCGAGCGGTACTCGAGCGCGAGCGCGAGGATCCGCGCCGCCGCCCGGCCGGTGGTGGCGACGGCGTCGGTGAGGGTGAGGTGGGTGGCGTCCCGCTCGGGATGGAAGCGGTGCCCGAGCACCACGTAGCCCTCGGGGCCGTCTCGCCCGACGACGGCGAACGTCTTGGTGACGAGATCCCGCGGGCGCGTCACCCGGCTCCAGACGTAGGGCCCGCGATCGAGGAAGCCGTCGTGCCTCCGGGCGTAGGCTGTGTACACCGCGCGCAGCTCGGGCACGACCTCCGGCGCCTCGTGGACCGCGAGCGCGTCGGGCGCGTGGATCGCCGGCATCGCCCGCGGGTCGAGCTCGATCCGGAAGCGCGCGCCGGCGCGCTCGTACCCCGCGCGCTGGTACAGAGTAACCGTAGCGGGATAGAGTGACGACAGGGCGACGCGCCGGGCGTGCGCCTCGGCGAGGAGCGAACGCATGAGCGTCGTCCCCGCGCGCGCGCCGCGGTGCTCGGGGCTGACGCCGACGCCGGCGACGCCGAGCGTCGGCACGCTCTTGCCGCCGAAGAAGTGCCCCATGGGGACGAGGATGAGGCCCCCGACGGTGAGCCCGCCCTGGCGGATCGACCGGATGTTGTCGTGGCCCGCCGACTCGAACCACGGGAGCGCTCCCTCGCGGGGGAAGCCGAAGCCGTGCGACAAGACGTCGGCGAGCCGCGGGAGCTCCTCGGGCGCGGCCGGGCCGTAGGTCAAATCCGTCCTGTTGTCGGCTACTTCGCTCATCGACGCCCTCGCTGGAACCGGCCCCTGCCTTCGCGCGTAGCACACCCGACGCGCTGGGGGCTCCAACAATTCCGGCGGAGGGGCCCCCCGCGCGTCACGTTTTTCGTAAGCTCCATCCATGGCGTCCCGACCCACCGTCATCATCCGCCACTGCCCGGAGTACGACGTCCACCGCATCGAGGGGCTCGTCGCCGACGCCCTCGACGCGATGAGCCTGCGGCCGTACGGGCGGACCCTCCTCAAGCCCAACGTGGTGGCGTCGGGGCCGCACTTCCCGCACGCGTACACCCGCCCCGAGTTCGTCGAGGGAGTGCTGCGCGCGCTCCGCTCGCGCGCGCGGCCCGATCTCCAGGAGCTGGCCGTCGGCGAGCGCTGCGGGATCACGGTGCCGACGCGGTTCACCTTCGGCGAGGCCGGCTACTACCCGATGATCGCGCGGGTCCCGGGCACGAAGATCTACCACTTCGAGGAGGTGCCTCAGGTGGAGATCCCGCTCTACCACCCGGAGCGCCTCCGCGACTCGTTCTTCACGCCCGAGCCGGTCGCCAAGGCCGACTTCTTCGTGAACTGCCCGAAGTTCAAGGCTCACCCTTGGACCACGGTGACGTTCAGCATGAAGAACTACATCGGGATCCAGGACGACCGGCACCGCCTGCTCGACCACGACCACAAGCTCGACGAGAAGGTCGCCGACCTCCAGTACATCATCCAGCCGCAGTTCATCGCCATCGACGGGATCATCGCGGGAGAGGGGCGGATGCTCACGCCCATCCCCTTCGATCTGAAGCTCGTGGTGATGGGGAACAACCAGCTCGCGTTCGACGCGGTGTGTTGCCACATCATCGGCCTCGACCCGCTGTCGGTGCCGCACCTCCGCCTCGCGCACGAGCGCGGCTTCGGCCCCGTCGATCCGTCGCAGATCGACATCCGCGGCGACATCTCGCTCGAGGACGCGAAGAAGCGCGCCCACGGCTTCCGCACCGGGCTCATCCGCGTCGAGGAGTACTTCTCGGGGACGAACGTGCGCGCGTACGGCGGCAGGCCGCCGAGCGACACGGTGGACTACTGCTGGGGCGGGTGCCCGGGCGCGATCGAGGAGGCGATCGAGATCCTCCGCGCCTTCGACCGCCGCACCGACGAGCGCATGCCGCCGATCCACGTCGTCTTCGGCAAATACGACGGGCCGATCGACGCCAAGCCCGGCGAGAAGGTCGTCTTCGTCGGCGACTGCGCCGAGTTCGACGGCGACATCGCGGGCAAACACGTCCACGTCGAGAGCCGGTACATCGACCGCAGCAAGCGGAGCCAATACGCGCCCAAGGCCGAGGACATCTTCGTGAAGATGGCGAAGGTCGAGGTCGAGTTCGCCAAGAAGCGCGCCGAGCAGGTCGTCCGCCTCGGCGGCTGCCCCGTCAGCGTCGCCGAGCAGGTCCTCGCCCTGGTGAAGCTCGGGAAGCTGAAGAACCCCTTCTTCGATCCCCAGCAGCAGAAGCCCTACCTGAACGCCTACTTCAAGCGGCGGACCCGCGACGCCATCGAGCGCCTGCGCGGAAACCCCTACCAGATCAACGGCGCCACCCACCGAGGAGATGCGAGACCCACGCAGAACCTCCCACCTCCGGGCGTCGAGGCGCCG
Source organism: Myxococcales bacterium (assembly GCA_016794325.1). Lineage (GTDB taxonomy): Bacteria > Myxococcota_A > Polyangia > Polyangiales > Polyangiaceae > SXNL01. The sequence goes on from JAEUKG010000444.1 coordinate 12,778, forward strand.
CTCGAGCTGCGTCGCTGATCCTTCGTTGATTGGACGGCACGTAGGCGTATCCTCGAAGGTATGCGCCCGACTTACGTCTTGGTGTTCGCCGTCGTCGCCGCTGGCCTCGGTTCGGTCGTCGCGTGTGGCACCGACGACGGGAGCGTCTTCGCGGTCCCCGGCGACGACGGAGGCTCGAACCCGCCCCCGCCGCCTCCGTTCAACCAAGACGCGAGCGCCGACGGGAGCGTCGTCCCCACCGGCGAGATCGAAGCGACGTCCCTCCGGGTGGAGCCCGCCGACCTGAAGCTGACGGTGGCTCCGGGCAAGCAGGTCTCCCAGGTCTACAAGGTCGTCGGCAAGCTCAAGTCCGATCCGAGCAAGGAGCTCGATCTCACCGGCCGCTTCGTCTTCTACGTGCCCGACAACTACTTGGTCGGCGGCTTCCCCCTCGACGGCAAGCCGACGTTCACCTCGCGCGTGCCGGCGACCGCGGGCGATCCGCCGCAGCGCGGCGGCACCCTCACCGTCCAGGCGACGGCGTCGAACGCGGCCGGCCCGGTGGTGATCACGACGAAGCTCACCGTGAAGCTCACCGGCTCCGTCGACGCGCCCGGCGCGACGCCCCCGATCCCGGTCAATCCGGGGTCCAAGTTCACCGGCGCCGCCGACCCCGGCCGCGCGCCGCAGCTCGCGTACCCCAACGACCTCACCATGCTCCCGCCGAACCTGCGTCGGCTCGACATCCACTGGTGGCCCGGCGCCTCCAACGAGCTCTTCGAGGTCAGCTTCAAGAGCGCCTCGTCGGAAATTGTATACTACACGCGTTGCGGCGGGGGCGCGGAGTACCAGGCCGGCGCGTGCGGGATCGTGCTCGACGAGAAGGCGTTCGGCTACGTCGCCGAGTCCAACCGCGGCGTCGGCCCGGTGAAGCTCCGGGTGCGCGGGACCGACGACGCCGGCACCGGCTGGGGCGAGTCGGTGGAGCAGACGCTCCAGTTCGCCGAGAGCCGCGTCGACGGCGGCGTCTACTACTTCTCCATCCTCGACCCGACGACGGTGCCGTTCCCGCTCAAGACCGCGATCATGCGCTTCGACTTCGGCTCCGCCGCCGGCGCGCCCGAGGTCTTGATGAAGAACGACACCAACGGGATCCCCGGGTGCCCCGGGTGCCACACCCTCTCGCGCGACGGCACCAAGCTCGTGGGCTCCATCGGCGGCCAGTGGGACGGTCGCCAGGTGCTCATCGGCGATCTCTCGAAGGCGCCCGGCTCCCCCGGCTGGCTCACGATGAACGGCGCGCCCGCGGGCACGGGCCCCGCGGCCAAGAACCGGATCCAGTTCGCGTCGTTCAACCCCGTGGGCAACAGGTTCGTCGCGGTGTACGGCGACAAAGGCAACGTCGGGCAGCCGTGGACCCCCGGCTTCCTCGACCCCGCCGGCAGCGAGGTGCCCGACGACCTCGACCCGAACAAGCTCTGGTTCCACGACGCCGCCACCGGCGCGCGGAGCTCCTTCAAGCAGCTCTCGTACAAGCCCACCCACCCCGACTGGTCTCCCGACGGGAAGAAGATCGCCTTCACCCGCGTCGGCGACGCCAACACCACCACGCAGCGCCCGCGCGACGGCTCGATCGAGATGGTGACCGACAACGGCGCCGGCGGCTGGAACGACCCGATCGCGGTGGTCCCGCCGGCGTCGGGCCGCAACCGCTACAACCCCACCTTCGTGCCGGACTCGTCGTTCATGCTCTACAACGAGAGCGACTGCGCGGTGGTCGCGCCCCCGGGCGTCGACACGTCGGACTCGGGCTGCGACGGCGACGGCGACCTCGGGGCCAAGACGTGGGCCGTCAAGCCCGCGGCCGGCGCCACGCCCGTCCTCCTCGCCAACGCCGCGAAGGCGGGCGTCGCCGATCAAGGCGCCGCGAACCTCGGCGACACGTTCCCGCGCGCGACGCCCTTCCAGACCAAACACGCTGGAGGCACGCTCTTCTGGTTCACCGTCGCGTCGCGCCGCCAGGTCGGGCTGCGGGCGGTCGCGGGGGCGCAGAAGCTCTGGATGTTCGCGATCGATCCGGCGAAGATCCTCGCTGGCAACGACGGGAGCTATCCAGGCTTCTTCCTGCCGCTCCAGGACTTCACCACCTCGAACCACATCGCGCAATGGACGCAGAAGATCGTGGGTGGAAGCCAGCCGCCGCCGCCCCCGCCGCCGCCGCCCCCGCCGCCGCCCCCGCCGCCGCCGGTCAACTGAGCGGCGGCGCCGCCTTCGTCGCGCTCGCGCTCCTGGGCACACTATCCCTTTCGGGATGCAAGGGGTCGCGGCCGTCCGGCTCCGCCGACGGGGGCGCGGCGCCGCCGCCGTCGGCCTCGTCCGCGCCTCGGGGGCTCGCGCTCACGACGCGTCGGGTCGTCAGCCCCGACGGGGTCCGGCACACGGTCTCGTCGGGGACCCTGCGCACCTTCGACGGCCTGCCGCTGGCGGTCGACCTGACGCTCCCCGACGACGGTCGCGTCGGCCCGCGCCCGCTGGTCGTCTTCTTCCACGGGTGGGGGGCCGACAAGTCCAACTGGGAGTCCGAGACCGTGGCCTCGTCCGACGCCGCCCACGACGGGTGGAACAACGTCGCCTTCGCGGCGCGCGGGTACGCCGTCCTCAACTACTCGGTGCGCGGGTGGCGCGAGTCGTGCGGGCCTTCGCGCGCCGCCGTGAAGCTCGTGCAAGATACGCTCGACGAGGAGTGCCGATCGCGGGCCTATTGGGTCCACGTCGTCGATCCGCGCGTCGAGATCCGCGACGGCCAGGCGCTGATCGCTCAGCTCGTCGACGAGGGCGTCGCCGATCCCGCGCGGATCGGCGTGACGGGCGGCTCCTACGGCGGCGCGCACGTGTGGCAGCTCGCGCTCCTCGGCGACCACGTCACGATGCCCGATGGCACGCTCGCGCCGTGGCGCTCGGCGCGAGGGGAGCCGATCCGAGTCGCGGTGGCGGCGCCGTTCTACACCTGGTCGAGCCTGGTGCACGCGCTCGCGCCCAACGGCCGCGCCGGCGACGACGCGGTCCCCTCGCGCGAGGTGGTGCGGCGCCCGGTGGGCGTCCCGCTCGGCACCTACCTGAACGGCTTCTTCGCCGGCGGCCCGGCGATGGGCAACGCCTTCTACGCGCCGCCGACCCGCGATCCCTCCGCGGACTTCACCGCGTGGTTCGCCCGGCTGTCGGCGGGGGCGCCCTTCGTCGACGACCCCGCCGTCGACCCCGTGCTCGCCCGGGCGCTCGACGAGCTCGAGCGCCGCTCTCCGCTCCACGCGCCCATCCACGGCGCCGTCCCCGTGTACCAGGTGCAGGGCTTCACCGATCCGCTCTTCCCCGCGGCCCACGCGCTCCACATGCGGGCGAAGATCCTCGCCGCCGACCCGCAGCGCCCGATCCGCTCGTTCTTCGGCGACGTCGGCCACGACAACGCGAAGAACGACCGCGCCCACTGGGACCTGGCCCACGGCGAGGCGCGGCGGCTCTTCGACCACGTCCTCCTCCGCGCGCCGGCTCCGGCGTCGACGCGCGGGGTCGTCGCGGGGGCGACGGCCTGCCTGCCCGGCCAGCGGCCAGGCTATCTCGTCGCGGATACGTGGTCGGGGCTCGCCACCTCGTCGCAGACCCTCCGCGCGAGCGAGCCCCACGGGTTCACGAACCTCTCGGTGAGCCGCGCGTCGATCGCCGCCGATCCGCTCTTCGGAGGCTCCGGCTGCCGCGTGGTGCCCGCCGCGCACCTGTCGACCACGAGCTGGGGCTTCCGCGTGCCCGAGGCGGTCGTCGCCGGGAGCCCCCGCGTCGTCGTCCGCGCGCGCTTCGTGGGCACGGACGCCGAGGTGCACGCGCGCCTCTGGGACGTGGCCCCCTCGGGCGACGCCGCGCTCGTCTCGCGAGGCGCGTACCGGTGGGTCGCGGCGTCGCGCCTGAAGCCGGAGCTCGGCGTCCAGGAGATCGCGACGACGCTCTCGGCGAACGTCTGGCACGTCCTCTCCGGCCACGAGCTCCGCGTCGAGGTCGTCGGCAACGCCGCCCCCGAGCTCCAGGCGAGCGCGTTGCCTTCGACCGCCGTCGTCGAGTCCGTCGAGCTCACGATCCCCGTGGCGCGGGTGGACGCGCTCCAGCCGACGGCGCGCTGAGCGGCGCCGCGCCGGTCAATCGCCGTTGCCGCTCCAGTCCACCACCGCGAGGATGTCGGAGTAGTCGTCGGTCCACGTGCGGAGGCCCTCGACGCGGTCGTACGTCTTCGCGGGATCGCCCGCGTGGAGCACCCGCCGCAGCCGAGCCTCGGAGCGGGCGACGAGGAGCCACGTCGACTGGCCGGGCTGGCTGGTCCGCATCGCGGCGAGCTCGACGGCGCGCGCCGAGCTCGCGACCACCTTCGACAGATCGAGGTAGCCGTTCGACACGTGGAACGCGACCACCCCGTCTTCGCCGAGCTTGCGCGCGTAGAGCTGCATCGCCTGCACGGTGAGGAGGTGGGTCGGCACCGAGGCGTCGGAGAACGCGTCGACGACGATGACGCCGAAGCGGCGGTCGGCCTCCTTGGCGAGCTCGAGCCGGCCGTCGCCGACGACCACCTTCACCTTCGCGCCGCCGGCCTCGGCGTCGGCGAGAAAGGTGAACAGTCGCGGGTCCTTGGCGACGCGCACCACGGCGGGGTCGATCTCGAAGAACGTGAGCTCCTGACCCTCGGCGTGGTACGCGGCGAGGGTCCCGACGCCGAGCCCGATGACGGCGACGGGCGGGTGCTCGCTGCGCTCCTCGAGGTCCTGGAAGACGCGGCCGATCGGAGACTGCGGCTGGTAGTACGAGCGCGGGGTGCCGCGCGCGTCCGCGGCGAGGTCTTGGCTCCCGTGGAGCACCGATCCGTGCATGAGCACGTGTTTGGTCCCCTCGGTGGAGACGGCGAGGGTCCCGTAGAAGCTGCGGTCGCGGTGGATGACGCTCGCGTCGACCGACTCGCCGACGAGCGCGGCGACGAGCCCGGCCGCGAGCACGACGCCGCGCTCGACCCCGCGCGGGGTCGTCCACCGCGCCGCGGCGAGGATGGCGAGCGCCAGCGTCCACAGCTTGACCAGCGCCACCATCGCCGCCTTCTCGTCG
>JAEUKG010000456.1 GCA_016794325.1 Myxococcales bacterium
ACTTCGGCTTCGGCTGCGTCGTCGGCGCCACCGCCGGGACCACGGCCGCCGATCTCGAGGTGTGCATGTTCGTGAAGTGCAAGACCGGGGACACCGAGTTCCAGGGGTGCACGAAGGGCACGGCGGCCACGAGCGAGATCGGGACCAAGGGCTGCTGCACGAACAGCCCGGGCACGGTGGAGCTCGACTACAACTGCGCCGGTACCACCGACGAGGGCGGCGACTTCTTCATGCGCGTGAAGGCGCGCGTCGACAAGTGCATCCCGTACACCCTGAGCTACGGGCTGTAGCCCGCGGCGGCTACTTGGAGTGAGCGCAGGTGCCGGCGCCGCAGCTCGCGGAGCCCGTCGGCTTCGGGCTCACGCGCGGCGGAGGCGCTGGCAGGTTGTTGCCCCCCTTGCGCGCCTGCCCGGCGTTGGCAGCGGCGGCGGAGGCCGAGCTCGCGACGTTCGTGCTCGCCTTGTCCTTCTCGGGCGGCGGCTGGCTCTCGTCGCGCACCTTGGTCGCGGAGGGCGCCTCCACCGCGGTCGCGGCGACGGGCGGCGGGCCCGCCGACGCCGTCGCCGCGGGAGCGCCAGGCTGTTCGGGTTGGATCGACGACGGCGAGGACCTCGTGCATCCGAGGTGCGCGCTCGCTCCGAGGACGGCGAGGACGGCGGCGAGCTTGGGGAGCGAGAGATCGGGACCGGACATCGAGGCTTCCTTTCGAGCGCGGCGACCGCGCCATCGTAGAACATCGCTTCGGCGAGCGCGAAGCGCCGCACGGGCGCATCCGATCGACGCACGGGACGACGCTCGGATCCATGCGTTAACGTTTTTCTTTCCCGATGTACGTCGAGGAGGGCAGCGCGCTCACACTTCCGCCGTACAATGAAGGGTCACCATGCGCCACCGGCTCGTCTTCGCTTCGCTCACCGCCGTCGCCTCGCTCGCCACCATCCTCGTCGCCGCGTGCGCGGAGACCGCCGCCGAGATCGGCGAGAGCGACGCGTCGGCGCCTCCGCTCGACGTGGGCGCGCCGCCCCCCGACCCCGACGGCGGCGCCGGCAAAGACGCGGGCAAGGACGCCGCGCTCGACGCCCCGGTCGACGCGCCGCGCGACGCCGCGCTCGACGCCCCGGGCGACGCCGCGACGAGCGCGTCCGTCCGCATCGCCGAGCTCTACTTCGACCCGGGCGCGAGCTACGGCGACGGCGCCGAATACGTGGAGCTGCGCGGCGCGCCGGGCACGCCGGTGGGCGACCTCCGACTCCGGCTCGTCCACGAGACCGGCGGGGTGAAATACGACGTCGCGGTCGGTTCGGCGACCGACGTGATCGGCCCGACCGGCACCTGGGTGGTCGGCGGCGGCAGCGTCTTCAAGGTCGCGGCGCAGAACCGCGTCGACACCGTCGTCTCCCTCGCCCAGTGGGGCCTGTCGGCCGGGTCGGGCAGCGTGCAGCTCGTTCGCGGGCCGAGCCGCGACTTGGTCGACGTCGTCGGCTATGGGGGCGCGGTCAGCCCGCCCGCGACCGCCCCGACGCAGACGGTCGAGGGTACGGTGGCTGCCGTCCCGACCCTCGACAAACACGGCATCGGGCGCAAGCCAGCCGCCGCCGACACCAACGACAACTCGAAGGACTTCTGCTCGATGTTGGCGACGCCCGGCTTCCCCCAGGCCGCCTGCGACTGAAGGAGAGGGGCGCGAACGGCGCCCCGAGGAGGGCGGCCACCGACGACGCCGCGGCGTCGATGGCCGAAACGCGAGAGGGCGCGCGCCGTGCGGCACGCGCCCTCGCGGTCTCGTCTCGCGTGGTCTACTTCGTCTGCGCGGCGACGAACTTGGTCATCTCGACCGGGTTGCGCCGGAAGAACGAGTAGGGGACCGAGCTGCGGGTCGCGATCACGCAGCTCCCGGTGCCGCCCTGCCGGCGATAGATGCTGGCGGAGGCGTCGTACGCCTCGAGCGTCGAGACCTCACGGGTGACGGTGGCGGTCGAGCACTGACCCGCGGGCGGAGGGGTGCCGCCGGGCTTCGGGGTCTCGGTCGTCGTCTTGAGCGCGTAGCCGCTCTTCACCACGCCGGGGACGTCGCACGCGCGCGTGACGAGCATGTCGGTGCACTTGTTGTCGCCGAAGTAGGTGAAGCCGTCGGGCTGGTTCTCGGTCACGGTCTCGAACACGGGGACGCAGCGCTCGACCTGGCCGTCGACGGCGCTGAACGCGCACGTCACGTTGAGCTCGGCGTCCCGCCAGCCGACGAGCTCCTGGGCGCCGTCCTCGGCGACCCGCCAGCGCGGCTGGAGGCGAGAGCCCGCCTTGCCGTGGCCCGCCGTGGCCGGCTCGGCCTTCGGCGTCTGCGGCTGCTGGCCCGACTGCGACGACTCTCCTCCGTTGTTCCCGCCCGAGTCGACGGCGCTGCACGCCGACAGGGTGACGAGACCGAACGCGACGGAGGCGAGAGCGACGATACGGAAAGACATGGAGGTTCTCCTGGTGGGAAGCGACGCGCGCAGCAACGTGACGCCCGGCGCTGTCTTACGGTGGGGGCGGGAATTTCTTCCATCCGCGCCGACCCTCGGTCCGCCATTCCGACGAAATCTTCATTCTTTTCGGACAGAAGCGGGGACGGCACGTCGCGCCGATTCGTGCTACGAGACCCGCCGATGAACGCCCTGCGCGCGGCTCTTCCCCTCGCCTTCTTCCTCGGCGCGACGACGCTCGCGGCCGCCGGCGGCTGCGGCGGCGACGACGCGGGCGGCGGGAGCTCGAGCGGCGAGGGCCAAGACGCGACGCTGCCCGACGGCGCGGGCGGGAGCGACGGCGGCGGCGGGGCCGACGGCGCGAGCAGCGGCGAGGGGCCGCTTTCGCCCGGCTACGTCGACCGCGACGTCAACCACCTCCTCATCACCGGCCAGTCGAACTCGGTGTCGAACGGCGGCCGCACCGACGACTACCAGGCCGCGCCCTACTACGAGGATCTCTCGCTGACGCAGCCCTTCGGCAACCTCATGTTCGGGCCGTGGGTCGCGCCCGGCGCGGACCCGTCGAAGGACGCGACCAACGTCGGCGTGATGCCGCTCCGGGGCTGCGACCGCGAGAACTGCAGGAACTCGGTCTACGTCGCGCCGAGCTCGCTCGTCCCGCTGGTGGAGGGCGACCACTACTTCGACTTCGGCACCCCGGCCCCCGGAGGCCGGCCGTACATCGTCGAGACGGTGGCGTCGGGGACGGCGAACCAGGTTTCGTTCCTCGCCAAGCAGCTCTACGGGATCGGGACGCGCCCCGGGTACCCGACACGACACGACGTGCTCGCGAGCTTGCACGGCCGGAGCGGCTACACCTACTGGTGCTTGCGGAAGGGCGGCTGCAACTACAAGCCGGCGGGGGAGCTCAAGGCCTTCGCCGACGGGATGTTGCAGGTCCAGGCCGGCAAGGACCTCGCCGCCGCCGCCGGCAAGTCGTACGTCGTGCGCGCCGTCGCCGCGATCCACGGCGAGAGCGATCACTATTCGTACACGGATAACAGCGCCGAGTTCCCGCTCGACGGCACCGACGGCACGCCGAACGCGATCAAGGACTACGGCGACGGCCTGGTGGAGTGGCAGAGGGACTACGAGGCGAGCATCAAGGGCATCACCGGGCAGGCGCAGCCGGTGCCCCTCCTCGTGTCCGGCCTCAGCGGGTGGACCGACGCCGCTTACAGCAAGGTCGCGGTGATGCAGCTCGCCGCCCACGTGAAGGCGCCGGGCAAGGTGCTGCTCGTCGGCCCCACCTACCCGCTCGACGGCGCGGGCGACTGCCTCCACTACTCGATCGAAGGCGAGCGCCACCTCGGCGAATATTTCGCCAAGGTGTACGCGCACGTCGTGTTCGGGGGCAAGACGTGGGAGCCCGTCCGCCCGAAGGCCATCACCCGCGCCGGCGCGGTGATCACGGTGAAGTACCACGTGCCCGCCCCGCCGCTCACCCTCGACACCACCGCCGTCGCCCAGGCGTCGAGCTACGGCTTCCGCGTCATGGTGAACGGGGCCCAGGTGCCGATCGCGACGGTGGCCGTCACCGCCCCCGACACCGTGACCATCACGCTGCCGACGGCCCCCGCGGGGACGATCCGGCTCTGGTACGCGATGCAGACGCTCGACGGGCAGGAGTGCATCGGCCCGCAGCACGGGCCGCGCGGCAACCTGCGCGACTCCGACGCGACCCCGTCGCGCCTCGGGAAGAAACTCTACAACTGGGGAGTCCACTTCGACGAGCCCGTCCCCTGACGCCCACCCGTCGCCACTTCTCACCACTCCTGCCGCCTGGTTTCCGTTACGCTCGGCGGCACCTCGATGGGTGAGCCCGAAGCGAAAGCCGACACGAACTCGAAAGAAGGCGAGCACGGAGCCGACGAGCACTCGACGGCCCACATCTTCCAGTCGCTCGCGGTGAACGTGCTGATCGCCGTCACCAAGGCGGTGGCCGCGTTCTTCACCAAGTCCGGAGCGATGCTGGCGGAGGCCCTGCACTCCTTCTCCGACTGCGGCAACCAGATCCTCCTGCTCATCGGCGTGCGGCAGGCGCGCAAGCCGCCGGACGCGTCCCACCCGCTGGGGTACGGGCGCGCGCTCTATTTCTGGTCGTTCCTGGTCGCGCTCATGCTCTTCGCCGGCGGAGGCGTGTTCAGCGTCTACGAGGGCGTGCACAAGGTGCGCGAGCCGGAGCCCGTCGAGAAGGTGTGGCTCGGGCTGATCATCCTCTTCATCTCGATCCTGCTCGAGGGCGGCGCGACGATCTCGAACATCCGCGAGCTCAACAAGCGGCGCGGCAAGACGCCGTTCTTCCGCTACCTCGGCGAGACGAAGGACTCGGACCTCATCGTCGTCTTCGGCGAGAACTCGGCGGCCGTGCTCGGCCTGTCGTTCGCGATCGCGGCGCTCTTGCTCGCGTGGAAGACCGGCGACGGCCGCTGGGACGGCATCGGGAGCATCCTGATCGGCGCGGTGCTGATCGGCGTCGCGATCTTCCTCGCGCGCAAGGTCCTCTCCCTCTTGCTCGGCGAAGCCGCCGACCCCGAGATCGAGGTGGCCGCGCGCAGGATCGCCAACGAGACCGAGCACTTCGAGCGCGTCCTCAACATGGTCACCGTGCAGCAAGGGCCAGGTCAGGTGCTCATGTCGATCAAGGTCGCGTTCGCCCCGGGGATCGCCATCGAGGACGTCTGCGAGTCGATCAACCGCTACGAGGCGAAGCTCCGCAAGGAGCACCCGGAGGTGCGGTGGGTGTTCGTGGAGCCCGACATCCCGTTCAGCAAGCGTCGGCCCGAAGCGCCCGCGCCCTGAGCCCCGCGCGAGGAGGAGGCCCACCCGACGCGGGGTGGGCCTCGGGCCGCTCGCTCAGTTGCAGAGGGTGGTGGACGGGGCGACGCAGCTCCCGTCGACGCAGACCGAGGGAAGCGCGCAGCCGATCTCGACCTTGCAGGACTGGCGCTCGCCCGGCTTGCGCCGGCAGAACTTCGTCCCGCCGGCGTCCGTCGTGCCGGCGTCGGCGGGCGCGCCGTCGGCCGACGCGTCGCTGATGGGCTCGCTCACGCCGCCGCCGTCGCTCTCGTCGGCGCAGTAGCTCGAGGCGGTGCAGCGCCCGTCGGTGGAGCAGCTCTCGCCGTCGGCGGTGTATTTCGCCTCGCGGCAGGCGCCGAGCACGCAGGTGAGGCCGATGGAGTAGTCGCAGCGGTTGTCGTCGTTGCAGGCCCCCGCCGGGCCGACGTTGGCGGGCACGCACTTCTTGGACTTCGGGTTGCACTCGAAGCCGAAGAGGCACGACGCCGACGAGTCGCACGTGGTGCCGGCGCCGCCCGGCTTCACGCACTTCGACACGGTCTGATCGCAGACGAGGCCGCCCTCGCAGAGGGCGCGCGAGCAGTCCTGGTTCTCGCCCACCCGATCGGCGCAGACGCCGCAGCCGACGCCGAGGCGGCGCGCGCAGGACGCGCTGCGACACCGGCCGCCGCAGACGCCGCTCGCGCACTGGCCGTGGGCGACGCACACGCGCCCCGCGGGCCGCGTGCCCGGCTTGATCGTGCACTCCTTCGGGATGGTCTGCATCGTCAGCGGATCGCCGGTCTCGAGGAAGCCGCGGCCCGCTTGCTCGCACGAGACTCCGCGCAGCGCCTTCGCGCACGCCTGGATCTCGGGGACGCTCTGGGTGTTGTCGGTGCCCGACCCCTGCGCGCGGCAGTAGGCGGACTCGTTGAGGCGGCAGCTCTCGAGGTCGGCCGCGCCGAGGCCGCCGCACGCTCGGTACACGCCGCAGACGGCCGACGCCATGTCGTCGCACGCCTGCTGGAGCGACGACTGCTCCAGCACGGGCGGCGCGTTGTTGCTGGAGCACGCGAACACCAAGCCAAGCGCCAGGGCCGCCGGGACTGCGCCCTTCACGAACGTCGATGGCTGCATCGTGCCTCCTCCGAGACGCGCAAAAAAAGAAGCCAAAACGAACGTAACCCAGTCACGCCGCCGTGGCCAAGCGACCTTGGGAGACGGTCTTGCCGCTGCTGGAATTCAGACGGGGCGCCGACATGCGGCGCGGAGGTGCGCCGCGGTGTGCGGTGCGCCGCGGTCGGCCCACATCTCCAACCCCGCCGCGCCCGTGGGGTCGGGCTCGGCCGCCTCAGAGGGCGGCGAGGCGCGACTCGAGGGTCTTCTCGAGCGAGACGATGGCCTTGGAGAAGCCGTCGATGCCCTCGGCGAGCTTCTCCTTGGCCATGCGGTCGGCGTCGTGCTGGGCGCGGAAGATCGCCTCGTTCATCTCGATGCGCTCGACCTTGGCCGCCTTCGCCTTCTCGGGGTCGAGCTTGCGCGGGAGCGGGGCCTCGGTCTTCTGGAGCTCGGCGAGGAGCGCGGGGGAGATGGTGAGGAGGTCGCAGCCCGCGAGCTCGGTGATCTCGCCGGCGTTGCGGAAGCTCGCGCCCATGACCTCGGTCGCGTGGCCGAAGTGCTTGTAGTACTCGTAGATGCGCGTGACGCTGAGGACGCCCGGGTCCTCGTGGGCGGGGTAGGAATCCCGACCGGTATCCTTCTTGTACCAGTCGAGGATCCGCCCCACGAACGGGGAGATCAGCGTGACCTTGGCCTCGGCGCAGGCCACCGCCTGGTGCATCCCGAAGAGCAGGGTGAGGTTGCAGTGGATGCCCTCGCGCTCGAGCACCTCCGCCGCGCGGATGCCCTCCCAGGTGGAGGCGATCTTGATGAGGATGCGCTCCTTGCCGATGCCGGCCGCCGCGTACTGCGCGATGATCTCGCGCGCCTTCGCGATCGTCGCCTCGGTGTCGAAGGAGAGGCGCGCGTCGACCTCGGTCGAGACCCGACCGGGGACGATCTGGAGGATGCGCAGGCCGAACTCGACCGCGCACCGGTCGAGGGCGAGGCCCACCGCGCGCTTCGTGTCGCCCTTGGCCTCCTTCTTCGCCCACACGAGCGCGTCGTCGATCACCTTGGCGTATTCGGGCATCCCCGCGGCTTGGGCGATGAGCGACGGGTTCGTCGTCGTGTCGCGCGGCTTGAACTTCTCGATGGAGTTGATGTCTCCGGTGTCCGCCACCACCACCGTCATCGACTTCAGCTGATCGAGCAGGCTTGCCATGGTCGTTACCTCGACCGGGAACATAACGAAATCCCGCGGAGAGCGGGAGGGGGCGCGTCGCACCGACCGTTTGCCCCTGCGGGGTGAGCGGGTGTAGAACGGGCGGACGCATGGACGGTCCGCGGGGGAAGCGCTGTCGGGTGCTGGTCGTCGACGACCAGGCGCCGCTCGGTCGAGCGATCGCGCGCTCGCTCCGCAGCGAGCACGACGTCACGGCGATGACCGACGCGCGCGAGGCCCTCGAGCACGTCGTGGGCGGCGCGCGCTACGACGTGATCCTCTGCGACATGAACATGCCGGGGATGCGAGGGCCGGAGTTCTTGCGCGAGCTCAGGCGACGCGCGCCCGATCACGCGCGCCGCGTCGTCTTCCTCACCGGCTCGACCACCACCACCGGCCACGACGTCGGCGACGCCGAGGTGCGCATCCTCCACAAGCCGTTCGACCTCGACGCCTTGCGCAAGCTCGTCCGTGAGTTCGCCTGAGCGGCGGGCCTACTCGCCGAACGTGATCTCGCCGGGCGGGAACTGCGTGCCGCCGAGCTTCCCGCGCCCGAGCTGCCCGGCCGCGTTGTCGCCCCAACACGTCACCCGGCCGCCGACGAGCGCGCACGCGAAGCCCTCGCGGCCGGCGGCGATCTGCGTCGCGCCTCGCGCCGCCGCGACCTCCACCGGCGTGCGCTTGTCGCCGCCGCCCGCGGCCCCGGACTGGCCCTGCTCGTTGTCGCCCCAGCACACGACCGCGCCGTCGCCCTTGCGCGCGCACGTGAAGTAGCCGCCGGCGACGATCTCCTTGACGTTGCTGACGCCGGCGTAGACGCGCGGCTTCGTGACCTCGAACGCGGCGGTGTCGTCGGGCGCGGTCGATCCGTGGGCGTTCGAGCCCCAGAGCTGCACCCGGCCGTCGGCGAGCGCGAGGGCGAGGTGGTAGCCGCTGCCGGGCGCGATCTGGGCGATGGTGCCCGCTACCCCCTGCGCCGCGAGGGGCGACGGGTGCTCGTTCGTGTCGCTCGTCCCCTGGGCGAGCTGCCCGGAGAAGTTGCGCCCGAAGCACGACATCGACGCGCCGCTCGTGACCACGCAGGTCGCCTCCTCCGAGCCGCCGACCTGGCTCACGTTCCCGGTCGCGCGGGCCGGCTTGGGCACGGTGACGGGCGTGACGCCGCCGTCGGCGGCGCCGACGCCGCACTGCCC
>JAEUKG010000459.1 GCA_016794325.1 Myxococcales bacterium
GGCTCGGCCAGGCGCGCGTCGCCGAGCGTCGGCGATGGCGCCGGCTCGGGCGCGCGCGTGTCGCCGAGCGTCGGCGGCGGCGGGAGCTGCGGGGCGGTGACGGCGCTCTGCGACGGCTCTGCCGGTCGCGCGGCGGCGTCGAGCGCGTCGAGGAGCGCGCGCATCGACGGGAAGCGAAGCGAGGGATCCTGGTGCATGCCGCGATCGACGAGCGCGCGGAGCGCGGCCGAGACTTCGCAGTCGGGCCAAGGCGCGCGCTCGCCGAGGACGCGCGCGCGGGCGACGTCTCCGAAGGAGCCGCCGCGGAAGGGCCGATGGTTCGTGAGCGCCTCGTAGAGCGCGACGCAGAAGGAGAACTGGTCCACCGCGTCCGTGGGGGCCTTCCCGAGGAACTGCTCGGGCGCCATGTACGCGGGCGTGCCCGCGACACGTCCGCTCAGCGACGACGCGGCGCCTCCGTCCTCCGGGGGGGATCCGCCGGCGCCCGCGCGGGGCGCGCCGTCTGCGGCGGATCGCGCGAGCCCGAAATCGGTGACTCGGACCCGCCCGTCGCGCCCGACGAGGACGTTGTCGGGCTTGAAGTCGCGGTGCACGAACCCGGCGGCGTGCGCGGCCGCGAGGCCCTCGCCGGCCTGGCGGAAGGCCGCGAGCAGCTGGGCGAGGTCGGCGCGCCCCGACTGCATCATCCCTCGGAGGGTCGAGCCCGCCACGAGCTCCATCGCGATGAAGACGCGGTCGGCGCCGAGGCGCCCGGTGTCGAAGACGGTGACCACGTTGGGGTGGGAGAAGCGCGCCATCACCCGCGCCTCGCGCAGGAGCTGCTCGGCGGCGTCTTCGTCGTGGTCGGCGGAGCGGAGGACCTTGAGCGCGACCTCGCGGTGGAGCTCGGTGTCGGTCGCGCGGTAGACGACGCCCATCCCGCCGCTGCCCAGCTCGGCCTCGACCCGGTAGCGGCCGATCAGCGCGCCGGGCGCGAGCGCCACCGTCACGTCGCCCCCCCAGCCGCGCGGCGACGCCAGGGTCGGGAAGCCAGCGCCCTCCAGGGTGTCGACCTCGCTCGCCGCCGGCGGCTCCCCCCAGCGCCGGGTGGGCGGCGCGGGCAGCTGCGCCATCACGCCGATCAGCCGGCGGCAGGCGGTGCAGCCGTCGATGTGCGCCTCGATCGCGGTCGCGCCCGCCCGCGACTCCACGAAGGCTGCGAGCTCGTCGTCGGACGGGCAGCGCTCGGCGAGGGCGCTCATCGAGGCCGAGCGTATCCAATCGGCGCGAGCCGTGTCCATCGGAGCCCCGCGGCGCCTCGCTGTCACGTCGGCCTCAGCGCGCCGCGCAGACGCCCGCGAGCGGGATGACGTGGCTGTCCGTCAGGCTACGCCACGCGCGAACGCCGAGGGCGGCCGCGACGACCTGGGCGCCCTGGGTGCTCCACAAGAGCGCGACGGCGGGGTCTTCTCCGAGTCGTGACGCGTAGTGAAAGAGCAGCTCGTTGTCGCTCGCGAACACGTGGGCCTTGAGCTGGGTCCCGTCGCCCAGCCTGGTCGGCGGGCCCATGATCAACGTCGTCAGCTTCTCGCTGGCGACGTAGTTGGTCGTGCTGAGCTGGGGTACGGTCGCGACGTCGATGGTCTTGGTCACGAACGGGTTGGTGAAGATCTCCTGCCATCGCCGCGTGTTGGAGACGCTGGCGCCCGCCGACACGTAGGACCCGTAGCCCCGCGTCGCCGCCGCCCACCAGTCGTTGGCGCTCGCGATCGGCTGGCTCGCGAAGGCGGACACCCCGCCGGACACCAGGGGGTGGACGGGGAGACCTGCAGAGACCTGGTAGAAGGCGCCCGACCAGCCGTTCTCGTGCGTCGGGATGTCGGTGCGCGTCGCGTCGATCCAGCCGAGCCCGCCGTACGCGCTCGCCGACATGCCGGGGAGCGCCTGCTGGGCGTCGCCCTTCACCGTCCACACGATGCCCGACAGGTCGTCGAGGTCGTACGTCGCCTCGACGCCGAAGCTCCGCGACGTGTCCGAGGCAAAGAACCCGCCCGCGATCGCCGCGCCCAGGCCCCTCGCCAGGATCACGTGCTCGTGTTGCGGGACGAGCCAGCCATCGGTGAGCGCCTGCGCTGGGAGGAGGGCGTCGCACACGTGCATGTCGACCGCCTCGAGCTTCGCGACTTCGTCGCACACGGTGCCGGTCAGCGACCCGGACGGGGGGCGGTTCTTCGCGCACTGGTCCTTGCCGTACGCGATGAAGTGTTTGGCGAGCTCCTTGTACACTCCGTCGAGCTGAGCGAGCTTCTGCTTGCGCTCGGCGATGAGCCGCGACGTGCGGCCGTCGATGGTGTACGAGCGCAGCGCGTCGGCCCCCCTCTCGTAGGTTCCGGGCTTGTCGGGCGGGATGTAGCTCGCGAAGTTCGCCACGCCGAGGACGGGCGTGCTGGTCGACACGCCGACCGCGAAATCACGCCCGGCGATGCAGTCCGAATCGGGATAGGCGAGGATCACGTTGAAGCCGGGCTCGAGCGCCTCGTCGTGCTCGGGCAGGACCTCCTTCCAAGGGTTGGTGCTGAAGAACTGGACGCAGCTGCGCGGGGTGTCGGTGTGGAGCTTGTAGGTCCCATTGGCGCCCGGGTTGTAGAGGTTCACGCTGCTGATCCGCTCGTGGTTCGCGCGCTCACCGGAGACGCGCAGCATCGGGATGGTCAGCTCCCGGGTCGCGGCGGTGGTGGGGACGCTCGAGAACATGGTGCCGCCGCCTTCCGCGGAGTCGAGGTCGTTGGACTCGCTGAAGAGGCCGAGGATCGGTCCGGGGGCGCGGAGGGTCGCGCTCCCGACGTAGGTGCAGCCCTCCTTCGCCGCCTTGCCCTCCACCAAGACGTCCTTCTGGAACGCGCCGTCCTCGTGCATCACCACCCCTCGGATGCTCTTGCCCTTCAGGGTGAGGGTCTTGGGCGCCGGCGTGGGACACGCGCGGCTCCCGGTCGCCTTGTTCGCGCCGAACGTCACGGTGACGTTCTGCGGATTCTCCATGTCGTTGTAGAGGGCGAAATACCCCTTCATTCCACCGGAGACCGAGCCCTTCGGAGGTGGGGGGTTGTTGACCTGGAGCAGCGGGAAGACCTGTTCGGTGGCCAGGTCGTCCTCGGGCACGAGCGGCACCGCGTAGAGCTGGGCCGTCGTCGAGCGCTCCGTCTGGTGTGTCGCGGCAACGGCCGCGATCGGGACGTCGGCGCTCACCTCGGCGGTGCCGTCGAAGCTCTCCGACTCCTTGTATTCGGGGGCACGGAAGACGGACTCGTGGGGGCCGAGCTTGAAGGTGTCCACCCTCGTGACCGCACCGTCGCGGTTGCGGATCCGGATGACCACCGTCGCGCGCATGGGCGTCGGGTTCATGATCGCGAGCCGCGGGCGGTATTGGCCCGTGTAGCCCGCCGTGTACCCAGGGAAGAGGAGGCGCGTGGATGCGTGCGCGGCGCCGCGGTAGACGTCGCCGCCGGACGGCGCTCCTCCGGCGCGGGTGTGCTCGAGGCTGACGACGGCCTCGATCGCGCAGTGGGAGCGCACGACCGCGCTGCCCGTGAAGCCGGCGGGCAGAGGTACGCGAGCACCCTGGCCGCCGGCGAGGCGGCCGGGCACGACGCTCTCGACGAGCTTGCCGTCGCGCCCGAGGAGCTCCACGATCGGCTCGTCCGCGCACGCCGTCTCGTCTCCGTTGGCGAGGAAGACGGAGGTCTCGGCGACGTCGGCGTCGCTGGACGCCGAGCTCACGAGGAGGGGGAGGAACGCGATCGGCGGCTTCGTCGGCGCGAAGCCGACGTCTCCCAGCCTGCCACCTCCCTTGGGCTTGCCCGCGAGCGCGCCGTCGTTCGATGGGGGCGCCACTGCCTGGGCTCGCGCACGCCGCGGCGCCGATGAGCGCGAGCAGGGGGAGCGAGCGCATCGCGCCGTGGCGGTGGCGGGTGTCGTCTTGGTTCGTCATCGTCGGGTCTCCGTGGGGCTATTGTGGGAGGAGCGCGGTGTCGGCGTCGCACGCGCGGCCCGCTCGCGCTCGAGTTGGCGGCCGTCGCGTGCTCTTTGGCGGCCAAGGTTGAATCGAGGTGTGCTCTCCTCGACGGTGCGGTGCTGTCCTCTTCGACACGCGCTGCGTGGGGTCGTCGCGCCGTTGGGCGCTTCGAACGACGTGCGACGGGGAGGAGCCGTGCGTGTCGGATAGAGAAAGGAGGACATCGATGTCGAGTCGCTGGAGCCGTGCCATGGTGTTGGGGTTCGTGGGTCTCGCCGTCCTCACGACGGCGTGCGGGCGGCGGAGCAAGGGGAAGAGCGAGCCCAGCGCGGTCGGCGCTCCGAAGAGCACCGCCGCGACGGCGACGGCACCGACGGCGCAGGCGCGGTCGACGGGGCCCGCCGAGGTCACCGGCGGCGCGCGGACCGTGGTGGCCTCCGCGCCGCTCGACGAGGACGACGACGGAGACGACGACGGAGTCGCGACGGGATCGGCGCTCGGCGCCGCGCACAACCAGCTCAAGAACAACGCGTTCGTAGCGGCCGTGAAGCCTCCTTCCGCGGCCGCGGCGAGCCGAGAGGAGCAGACGGCGCTCCAGGGCCTGCTGAAGGAGGAGCTCCCGGTGGGCGCCGAGCTCCCGGCGAAGGTCCCCGCGGCAGCGCCGCCCGTCGTCGTGAAGAAGGACCGCGGCACCTGCGGTGAGATCACCGTCGGCGCCCAGACCTACAAGCTCGACTGCATGCACGAGGGCTACGACGACATCAAGACCGCGTCCTCGCCGGTGGTCTCCGCGGAGGATCTGATCGGCGGCCCGAGCCCCGGCGCGGCCGCGAAGCTCCCGGACGCCGTCGACTTCCGAGCGACCAAGTCCGTCGGGCCCGTCCTCGATCAGGGGCCGACGCTGGCGTGCACCGCGTTCTCGCTCGCGACCGTGCTCGACCACGAGGCGGCGAGCCTCCGGCGGGGGGCCCCCGCGCACGAGTCACCGATGCACATCTGGGCGCGCTACGCCAACCCGAGCATGCAGGAGGCCATCCAGACCAACGCGGGCAAGGGCGTCACCACCTTCGACACCTTCCCGTTCGACGCGAGGGTCGCGAACGCGTGGGATCAAGGGCGACCGCCCGCGGCGGCGTTCCTCGCCAAGGCCGACGCGGCCAGCGACGTCCGGATCGTCGACGTCACCAAGCTCGCGCCCAAGGAGGTGCAGGGGGCGCTCGCCGCGGGGCACGCCGTCTGGTTCGCGCTCGCGGCCGCGCACAACATCACCAAGACGGTCGGGAAGGGCGACGCTCAGGTCATCCCGCCCTACGACTACCGCACCGTCCCCGCGGACAAGCAGATGGGCCACGCCATCGCGCTGGTGGGGTACCGCAAGGCCAAGGACGGCAAGCTCTACTATCTCATCCAGAATAGTTGGGGGAAGGGCTGGGGGGCGAACGGCTTCGCGTTCATCGACGAGGACACCTTTGCCAAGAACACGAGGTACGCCTACGTCGTCCACGTGGAGCCCGCCCGCGGCGCGCCGAAGGCCGGGCCGGCCACCTCGGCGGTCGCCATGGGCGCGCCCGTGGGAGGCTTGGAGGGGGCCGCCCCGCCGGCGAAGGAGGCCGCCCTCACCAAGTGCAAGCGAGGTCTCCTCCCGGACAGCGCCACCGGCCAGTGCGTGCCCAAGTGCCCGGACGGCGCGGCGCGGCACGGCGGCGCGTGCGCGGACGCGAGCGACTGCCCCGCCGGCCAGATCAACGTCGCTGGCAGGTGCGTCGTGGCGGCCCCGAAGGGAACAGTATCCCGAGACGGATACGGCGCGAGGTGCGTGGGATCGGGCTGCATCTACACCATGAAGAAGGGGGTCGCGGGGTGCACGCGCGAGCGCGGCTGCGTCGTCACCTGCGCGGCGCCCCGCTGGCGGCTCGTGCAGGGGCCACGCGGCGCTCGCTGCAACTGACATGTGGGCGGAGCTGCTACTCGATCGTGCGACAGTGGCCTGCGCGCGTGTCTCGTCGATGAAGGGAGTGTCGATGATGAAGACGATCGCTCGGGGTGTGGTGCTCGTGTTGGCTGGGGTGGTGGTCGCGGGCTGCGCTCGGAGGGACTCTGCGGAGAAGACCGAGCAGGCGACGACGACCTCGCTCTCGGCCCCGACCGCGCGAGGCTCAGGCGCGTCTGCGGCCACCGCCTCCGCGTTCGCGCGGCTGCCCAAGCCCACCGCGGAGCAGGCGGCGGAGACCCCGGTGAGCTTCACGCCCCTCCTGAAGACGTTCGCCGCGGGCACCAAGCTCGCGTGCCCCGCGGGCGCCGTCACCTACGAGCACTCGGACGAGCGCGGCGCGTCGCTCAGCTGCGGCAAGCCCGCGCAAGGCAACCGCTACTACGACCCGTCACGGAGGAGCGGGCCGGCCCTCCACTTCCACAAGAACGGGCGGCTCGCGTCGCAGATCAGCTACCAGGACGGCAAGGCGGAGGGCCCGTCGGCGCGCTTCGACGAGGACGGGAACATGACGAGCTTCTGGACCTACAAGAACGGCGTGGAGGAGGGCCTGCACGCGTCCTTCTCCTCGAGCGACCACAAGCGCACCGCCGAGGCGACGTACAAGAACGGCAAGCTCGACGGGATCCAGAAGCTGTGGTCCGACGGAGAGCTGATCGCGATCACCGAGTACCGCGACGGCGTCGTCACCTCCGAGACCAAGTTCGATCACCGCCTGCGGGTCATGACCGAGGACGAGCGGCGCGATCAGAAGAAGAAGCTCGACGACCTCCTGGCCAAGCAGCGGCGCCTCCTCGAGGAGCTCGAGCAGAACCCCGCGAACGCCGCGAACAAGGGCCGCAAGCCCTGACCCTCGCGGGCCCGAGGGGGTTCGGGTATCCTCCCGTGAATGACGACGCCGGCGCTCGACCCCGCTCGGCTCCCCGCAGAGCTCCGCGCTCGCGTCGACGCTGAGGCGGGCGGGATCGACGCGCTCGCCGACGCGGTCGCGCGAGCCTTCGCGGAGTGCCCGCTCGCGGTGCCTCACGACGCGCTGGCCGCGCACCTCCTCGCCCACGCGCCCGCGGACGAGCCCCTCGCGGCTGCGCTCGCCGCGCTCCGCGGCGGGGAGCTGCTCCTCGCGCTCGGGTGCGGGCGCGGCGATGGCCCCGCGCTCGCCGAGTTCGAGCGGCGGTACTTCGACGAGGTCGGGCCGGCGCTCGCGCGCGTCCGGACGACGCTCACCCGGGACGAGGTGCGGCAGATGATGCGCACGCACCTCTTCACGCCGACCGCGGACGGCGCGCCGCCGCGCATCCTCGCGTTCTCGGGGCGCGGTGATCTGCGGGTGTGGTTCCGCGTGCTGCTCGTGCGGACTCTGCTCAACGTCGCGACCCGCGGGCCGAAGGAGCGCGAGCTCGAGGACGCCATGATGGAGGCGATGGTCGACACCGGCGCGAGCCCGAGCGACGAGGTCCAGCGCCGCGAGTACGGCCCGATCCTCACCGAGGCGTTCGTCGAGGCGGTCGCGCGGCTCGAGCGTCGCGAACGCTCCCTCCTCCGGCTGGCCGCCTGCGACGGCCTCACGGTGGACGCGATCGGCGGCGTCTACGGCGTGCACCGGGCGACGGCGGCGCGCTGGGTGGCCGCGGCGAAGGACCACCTCGCGCAGGAGGTCCGCGACGCGGTGCGGCGGCGCGTCCCGGTCGGCGAAGAGACCCTGGACTCCATGCTCGCGATGGCGGACGGCGCCGTCGAGATCTCGCTGCGCGCGCACCTGCAGACCGGCTCTGGCGAGGCCTTCGACGCGACCGTGCCCGCTCCCGACGCGACGCTGCCCGCGCGCCAGCCTCCGCGCTGACGCCGCCCTGACGGAATCGACCGCGCGGCGCGCGACGACGGGTCGCGCCGGTGTCGTATCGCCAGGACCCAAGCGGTGCAGCGCACGCCAACCTCCGCACCGACGGCGCCAAGGCCGGTCGGCGCGGTGGTCGCGGGCTACGTCGCGGATGTCCCCGGAGGCCCGCAGATGTCACGCACCCGAATGACCGTCGTTCGCTCCCTCTCGCTCACCGTCCTCGTCGCGGCGTCGGCCGGCTGCGCCCAAGAGGTGGGCGCCGAGGCCGAGGAGAGCGCGCAGTCGCTCACCCAGCAGACCTTGTACTCCGCGACCGCGGACTCGGTCGCGACGCCCGCGCAGGCGGCGAGCCGGGTGCGCTCCCAGTTCCCCAACAACCTGGTCGCGGGGCGGATGGTGATGAACGTGTTCGACGCGTTCGACGCCTCCCGCAGCGTCCCCGCGACGTGGGACTCGAGCGCCTTCACCGGCACCCTCCTCCCCGCCGGCTACGTCCGGAGCGGCGCGAACCAGCCGTTCGACGTGGTCGCCGGCTGGAAGAGCGACGTCATGGTGCTGTTCCTCAACAGCTACCAGGACGGGCCGGTCTCGGGCCCGCAGATCGACTACGGCGTCGACGCGGGCGACGGAACGCCCCACGACGGCCTCCGCAGCGTCAACCCGACGTATTGGTGGGCGCTCGGGACGAAGTGCGACGCCCGGTGCCCGCTCGCGTTCCCGAGGGGTGGCGAGCTCTCCATCACCTTCGACCTCAAGGTCCCGCACATCCACTCGTTCGGCGGCACCGCGGCGTACGTCAACCCGTACGTCCTCCTCACCGACGGGCGCACCGAGCTCTTCGTCGGCGGCTCGGTGATCGACTCGCGTCCTGGCATCATCCAGAACCGGGTCCACGTCGACAACGCCGGCCCCGGCGGGACCGGCCGTGTGATCGCGACGTCCTCCCTGCGCGGCGACGCTCGCTACGCGTCGCTCCGCGCCGGGGTCGCCAGGGACGGCGTGAGCCGGGATCGGGCCAAGGTCGACTTCGAGTCGTTCGACGTGCGCATCACGCCGGCGGATCTCCAGCGCGCTCTCCAGGACGCGCGGGCCAGCTGCGGCGGCGAGGCGTGTCAGCGGCTGGACGTGAGCGCGGACCCGTCCAAGTTCCGGATCGCGCTGGTGACGCTGAACGCCGAGATCTACGATCGTGACCGGGCGGGGTGGGCTCAGCTCGGCGCCAGCGTGCGCCGCTTCTCGCTGCGGACGGTGAGCCGATGAGGCCGGGGAGACGACCTCCGGCGCGTGCCGCGCTGATGTCGACGCTCCTCGCGCTCGTCGGGTGCGCCGCGCACGTCGATGGGGAGTCGGAGGGCAGCGCGACGGCAGCGCTCGGCGAAAACAACACGTTGTTTCCAGGTGATCCGGGGTGCAGCGGCCGCCCGTGCGAGCGGGTGCTGCGCTCGCCCAGCCTCTTCATCCCGGAGACGAACGGCCGCCCCTGGGACGACACCTACGCGCTGGGCGCGGGCCGGGTCGAGGTCGCCGCTGGGTACAGCTCCGGCCGAATCGCGCTCCTGCGTCGCCTCATGTTCCTGCCGGAGGGGCAGCGGACCGCCGTCCTCCTCGATCCATCCTACCCCGACGGCGTGCGCGACTTCGGCAGAGGCCGCCTCACGGGATCCGAAGCGTGGACCACGGGGCCGGAGATCGTCAGCCGCTGGCTTCGCGCCGATCCGTCGCGTCGCTTCGTGCTCATTCACAGCCCCTGGAGCGCTGGTCACGCGGAGTACCGCGCGCTGCAGTCGAGCGACGTCGGCGCCCGAGTCCGGGTGTGCAGCGTGGCTGCGAATCACCTCGACGTGCCTCGCGTGGTCGGGACCGACGCCATCGTCGGTGCCACGAGCTGGGACAACGGCACGTGCACGTGGGGGAGCGGCTCGGCGGGGGCGCAGGCCGCGGGGTCGGAGTGCGCGCGACTGTCGTGCGGAGGGGACGTCGGGCTGTTCTGCGCGCGCGCCCTCGGCGGCGCATCGTCCGAGCTGTGCAGCTGCAGCGGCCAGTCGGCGCGCACGCACGCGGTCTGCGCGCGCGGTTGCACGCAGATGCCGTCCGGCGTCGCGGATCGTTGCCGATGAGGAGGTCTGTCATGAGAGTGTCGAGGATCGCGACGTCTCTGGTGGTGGTGTCGCTGGTCGCGGCGTGCACGTCCGAGGGCGGTGTGACGGGCGCGGCGTCGGACCGGGGCTCGAACGACACCGCCCCGCCGCCCGCCCAGGCGCCGGGTGGCTCGGCGGGACCGTCCGCTCCCCAGCCTTCCGACGAGGACGGCGACGGCGTCCCCGACGACCTCGACAACTGCCCGATGGTCCCGAACCCGGCGCAGGCCGACGCCGAGATCTGCGTCTGGCCGAACAAGCTCTCCCGCGCGACCTCCGATCCGTGGCTGGTGGCGAACCACGCGCGCGTGCGCCTGCTCCGCCCCAAGCTCCTCGTGGTGAACTTCGCCAACGGCGTGGGAGAGGGAGGCGAGGATCGGCTCACGCCAGGCTCGCGCTTCAGCGCCGACGATCTCCGCCACAAGGTCGAGTCGTTCACCGATCTGCTCCGCGAGGCGTCGAGGCCGCACGGCTACGCGGACGCGGGAGCGCGTCCGCTGTGGCAGCCCGAGATCGTGCGGGTCGTCGACATGTCGGACGGCTCCAGCCACGTGAACTCGGCGCGGTTCCCCCGGGGCGCCGCGCTCCCGGACAAGCCGGGGATGCGCCTCGTGGGGTACTCGAAGCTCTTCGAGCGTGACTACGACTTCGGCTTCCGCGACGCGGGTGGCCGCGTCCTCACCCTCGGGGAGGCCTCCGCGCTGGGGATGTTCCACGACGTCGTCATGATCGCCAACCAGGTCGACGGCCGGAGCACGATCCCTCCGGACCAGGTGACGACGAACATCCTCGAGGTCGCGTTCGCCGCGCAGGCATACGACGCCCAGCTCGCGCCAATCCCGGGCGAGTTCGTCAAGAACGGGGTCGCGTTCGAGCGCCAGAAGCTCCCGGTGTCACCCGCGAGCCTCGACGACAACACGATGCCTTGGACCGGGCGGAGCATGCGGGTGTACTTCATGAACGCGTCGCGCGGAGCCGGCTGCCTCGCGCACAGCCTCGGCCACGAGATCGAGTTCCGGTTCAACGAGAGCCGCGTCTACGCCCCCGGGAAGCCCTACCACGGCCGCAACGTGATGCCCTCCGTCCAGGCTGCGTTCCGGGAGTTCGCCGGCTTCGACTACGCCGACCGGTATGG
>JAEUKG010000469.1 GCA_016794325.1 Myxococcales bacterium
GGCGACGACGCGGCGACGGTGCGGGCGCTCGTCGCCGCGCGCGCGGCGGTGGACGAGGCTGGGATGCCGCTCGCCGGGCTCCTCGTCGACCACGCGCTCGGCGAGCTGCGAGGCGGCGACGGGGGGACCGCGCTCCGGAGCGCGGCCGCGGCGCGGCTCGCGGCGCTCGGCGTCGACCTGGCGGTCGCGGGGGCGATCAACCTGCCAGGCGCGTTCTGGGGCCGCGGCGGCTCGCGCGGGCGCCCGCGGACGGCGCGCTAGGACCGCGAGGATCCCGCGCTGCGTGCTAGCGTCGCGCCAATGAGCGCGGTCGGTGTGCGTCGGTGGTCCGGGGCCCTCGCGGGGCTCTGCGCGGGGGCGGTCGCGGTGGTCGCGTGCGGCTCGGGCCCGCGCGCGAGCTCGGACGCGCTGCCCTCGCTCCCGCCGCCGCGCGCGAGCGGCGCGCTCGCCCCGCTGCCGTCCCCCTCGTCTTCACCGGCGCCCGCTCCATCGGCCGCCGCGACCGGGCCGCGCGTCGAGACGTTCGACCTGGCCGGCGGCGAGGCGATCGGCGTCGATCGCCCGGCGGCCCCGTCGCCGACCGACGCCCTCGCGCCCCCGCCGTCGGCGAAGGTCACGCTCGCGCCGGCGCCCTCGCGGCCGCCGGGCGCCGACCCGAGCCCCGCGGACGCGTCGCGGGTCGCGGCCGCCTGCGCGGCGATCAAGGACTGCGGAGCCTGCGAGAACGCCGGCTACTGCGGCTTCTGCCTGCAGAGCGGGCGATGCGTCCCCAAGGATCGTCACGGCCCCTATCCCGGAACGTGCAGCGCGGGCTTCGGCTCGTGCGGGACCCTCTACGACGAGCGCGAAGAGCCGAAGGTGCGCGAGCGCCTCGCCGCCTCGACGCGCGGCATGTCGCCCGCCGGGCCGCCCATCGACACGTCGGCCGAGGGCCTCGGCAAGCCGGTGGGGGGCCTCGGCCGCGAGGTGCGGCGCATCCGCGTCCCCGTCGCGCGAGGCTTCTGCTACGCGCTCGCGATCCGCGGGAGCTACGACCTCGACGTCCAGCTGAACCCCCAGGTGACGGTGGGCGCGCCCTACCACGAGGACGGAGGCGACCTCGTCACCGTCGGGCGCGGCGCCTCGGCGGTGACGAGGTTCTGCCCGCAGGAGCCGGGCTCGGTCTTCGTGCTCCTGTGGCAGGACCACCGCGACCCGCTCCCCGCGATCACGCACGGCGTCTTGCGCGTGCAGGTCTTCCGCGAGCCCATCTCCACCGCCGAGCTCGACGCCCGCGCCGCCGCCGCCTCGCGCAAGGATCGCCGCGACTGGGTGCGCTACGTCTGCGGCCACTGCATGAAGGTGCTCCTCGCGTGCAAGCTCGCCGGCGAGGCAGGCTGCAGCCGGCAGCAAGACTGGTGCATGCAGCAGGGCAAGGTCACGCCCGCCGAGTGCGAGGGCGCCGAGCCCGGGGCTCGCCCGGCGAAGCCGCCGTGGGACATCTGACGACGCGCGCCGCGCTCGTCCGTCACCGCTTCACGTAGACGCCGCCTCGCCACTCGTAGACGCCGACGGCCTTGCAGATCGAGTCGAGGATTCGGCGATCGGCGGCCGCGTCCACGCCGTAGGAGCCGAGCGCGGCGTGCGCCTCGCGGCAGGCGCCCTCGCGCGGCTCGGAGACCTCGATGGCGGTGGGCCCGAGCTTGACCGCGGTGCCGAAGGAGAAGCCGATGACCTCCATGACCAAGGGCGCGAACAGGTACGGGAACGAGGCGAGCGTGACGACCCTCCGATCCCGGATCGACCGGATGACCAGCCGGAGGGTCATCATCGTCGCTTGCGACGGACCCACGCTCTGCGATCCGACCGTGCACGCGAGCGCGTCCTCGGCGCTCGGACCGACCTTGACGGGGTAGCACTGCTCCCACGGGTCGTTCGCCGCGGAGCGGCGCGCCCCGCGCTGCTTGTAGAGCTCGTCGAGCGCCTCCACCGCGAGCGCCTCACCGGCGACGGGCGGCGGAGGCTCGCAGACGTCGACGAGCCGGAGCTTCGTGCACGGCGGCCCCGCGTCGCCGGCCGCGGCCGAGGGCGCAGCGCCCGCGTCGACGTCGGCGCCGTCGAGCGGCGCCGGCGCGATCGCCTGCGCGGGCGCCGGACCACCGCTCGGCGGCGCGGCGGGCGCGCGCGCGGTGGCGGAGGGCGGCGTGGGGGAGCACGCCCCGAGGGCGAGGGTCAGGGCGACGACGCGGCGCACGGGTCGAGGCTACCACGAGGGCTCGACGGCCACGGCGAGCCGCGCCTCGCGGGTGCGCCGCCCGGAGCTCGCCCGGCGAGGGCGCGCGTCAGTCGACGAGCCCGCGGCTGCGGAGCCGGGCGATTCGACGGCGCTCGGCGGCGGCGCGCGGCCCGAAGTCGGTCGCGCAGAGGAAGTGACACGCCGCCGCGTCGTCGAGCGCGTGCTCGAGGACGGCGACGACCCCCACGTCCAGCCGGCGCCACGCGCGGTCCGCCGCGAGCCGCTCGGTGAGGATCACCGCGTGGCGCTCCGGGTCGCGCAGGACGAGGTGGGCCGGGATCCCGCGCAGCGTGAGCTCGCGGAACCGCGCCTCTCGGACGTCCAGCGCCCACGGGACCGAGTCGTAGAAGCGCGCCGCGACCGCCTCGGCGCCGCGCGGCAGCGCCTCGGCGTCGGTGCGGAAGAAGAGGCGGCCGACGTCGCCGACGAGGCGCACGCGGTCGCAGAGCACGTTGACGAGCGAGAGCGGCTTCGCGCCGGTGGTGCATCCGTCGATCGAGACGCTCCGGCAGACGAGGTTCATGACGAGGCGGGCGCGCACCGTCGGACGGACGAGCTCGATCCGCTCGAAGGTCGTGAAGGCGCGAGCGTCGAGCGAGCGAGGTCCGAAGGTGCACCCCACGGCGCGCGCGTCGCGCAGGGTCGCGCCCGCGGCGAGTCGCGCACCGCCGAGGTCGACGCCCTCCCACGCCCTCCCGCGGCGCGGCGGGTCGACGCGCGCGAGCGGGCCGTCGCCCGGGCGAGACCTCGACGACGCGTGGACGATCGCCGGCGGCGCGCGCGCCGTGAGCCGGGAGAGAAAGTCCGCGATCGACCTCGCCACGAGGGTGACCTTCCGCGAGGTCCTCGCGACGAACGCGACGCGCCCCGCGCGGGCGCCGCGGTGGTAGACCACGAACGACCCGCTCGGAGAGTGCGCGAACGCGAACGAGTGCGGGGGCCGAAAGCCCTTCTCGGCGGTGAAATACGCGTTGTACCCCGCGAGGTCCTCGGGGACGACGCCCGCCCCCGGCGGACGTATCCCGGAAAGGATATGGACCGCGAGCGCCGGCTGGTCGCCGGAGGGGGCGAGCTCCACGTCGCGGAGGCGGTAGCCGTTCGCGGCCGCGAGGAGCTCGGCGTACGGCGCCGGGAGCCGCGCCCCGAGCCGGCGCTCGCCCTCGGCGACGTCCGCCGGCGAGAGCCCTGGGCCTAGAGGTTCCCCCGCGACCGGAAGCGCCACGCTCACCCCGCGAGGCTACCCGAGGACCGTCGATCGCGGAACCGGGCGGGCGCCGGCGCGCGTGGTAGACCGTAGGGGAGTTGGCCCCGAACGCCGCCGAGGAGATCGCGCTGGAGCACTGGGTGCGCCGCATCCGGCCCCAGGTGTACGACGAGGACGAGAGCGGCCCCTTCTACCTCGAGCCCAGGGTCCACCCGTCGCCCAGCCGCCGCGCGCCGGGTTGGGACGCGCCGAGCGACGCGTGGAGCGACGAGGCTCTGGCGTCGGAGCCGGAGCTCGCCGCGCTCGCCGCGCTCCCGCCGGTCGACGAGCCTCTGTCCGGCGCGGGCCTCTGCCCGGTGTCCCAGCGAGGGGCCGACCCGCTGCAGCTCGCGATGGTGGTCGAGGTCCACCGCGCCGCTCCGATGCGGAACGGGCACCTCCACGTGCTCCTCGAGGTGAGCGGCTACCGACGGAACGACCGCTTCCACCTCGAGGTGGACGTCGGCGCGGGCGTCGTCGTCGCCTGGGAGTCGACGCGCGTCGACTTCTGAGCGAGCGCCGAGCTGGGACGCGGTCGACGATCCCGCTCGGCGAGGCTGACCGAACCCGGGAAAGCCCCCGGTGCGGAATCGTCAGCATCCTGACCCACCCGGGGAGGGGTCCCCCCGGTGCGGAATCGTCAGGATCCTGACCCACCCGGGGAGGGGTACCCCCCCTCTGCGGAATCGTCAGGATCCTGACCGATCCGGGAGGGGGCGGGGCACCGCCCAGAAATCCCCGGATCCCGAGCGGTTGCGGGCGGCGTGGGGCCTCCCCGAAAATTCGTCAGGATCCTGACCAATCCAGGCGGGCCTCACGCACGCGCCGAGGCGCCGGGCGGGTTGAGACTCCCGCGGACCTCGTGGGCACACGCTCCCGAAGAGGAGATTCGTCATGCGCTTCCACTGGAGACTGCACGCTCTGCCCGCCGCCGCCGCGGCCGCCGCGGCCCTCGCCGCCTGCGCCGCCCCGGAGGCCGACGACGACACGTCCGAGGCGGCCACGACGAGCAGCTTCGTCGCGCCACCGGAGCCGCCTCCCTCCTCGTACTCGAACCGAGGCTTCGACCGGCTCGCCTTCGTCGGGTTCGACCGGACCAAGGTGAAGGGCGACCAGGCCAAGCGCGGCCTCGACGACGTGCTCGAGGGTCGCGGCTTCCGCGTCGCGCTCCCGGTGGTCGCCGCGAGGGCGGCGGCGCGCCTCGGGGTCGCCGCCGACTTGCTCTCGCCCCCGGATCGCATCGACCTCTCCACCCCGCGAGGGCGCTTCGCCGTCTACGGGAAGCTGCCCTCGTTCGCGGGCCGGCCGGTCCCGGAGGGGACGGCGCTCGGGACGAGCGTCTTTTCGCGCAACGGCGTCGAGCTGACGAACACGAACTGCTTCAACTGCCACGCGGGGATGGTGCGGGGACAAGTGGTCGCCGGCCTCGGCAACCACGATCTCGATCAGACGGCGTCGCTCGTCGATCTCGAGAAGCTCCTCGCCATCGACCGCGTGCTCGAGAACGATCTCCGGATCCGCAACCCGTTCGGCCCGCGCCCCGAGCTCGAGGAGCTGTCCGACTTCTTCGACAACGCCCGCGGCACGATCGTCCCGACGTACCGCGACGCCTCCTCGCGAGGCGACAACATGGGCCCCTACGCCGTGTGGAAGCGCCTCTCCCGCCTCCGCGATCCCAGCGCCTCCGGCCTGGAGGAGCTCGAGGCCGGCCGCCGCACCGCGCGCGACGACCTCTTCGAGAGCGTGAAGCTCCCGACGGTCGACCCCACCCCGTGGTGGAACCGCAAGTACAAGAAGACGAGCTACGCGTGGGGTGAGTCTTCGCCCCGCGTGGCCGCGCACTTCGCGTTCAACTTCACGACCCCGACGGCGAAGGTCAACGAGCTCCACGAAGAGCACGTGCGGGCGATCGAGAACATCCTCGCGTTCGCGGCCCAGACGAGCTCTCCCGCGTACCCCGACCGGCTCGACGCCGCGAAGGTCAAGCTCGGCTCCGAGCTGTTCCACGGAGAGCGGACCATCGAGAACGGCGGCAAGCTCGGCTGCTCCGGGTGCCACGGCAGCTACACGAAGACCGGCCGCTTCGACCAGGTGGGCGGATGGACCGTCGACTACCGCGCGACGGAGCCTGTCCAGGCCGGCACCGATCCGGCCTATGCCGACGTCGTCGCGACGTTCGCGCCGCTCGCGACGCGCGGCAACGCGCTCGCGGAGTACTTCGGCGCGCGCGGCCGACCCGAGCTCGCGCCCCAGGTGAAGGTGCCGGGCCGCCCGGGGTACGTCGCCCCCGTCCTCGTCGGCGTCTGGGCCTCCGCGCCGTACTTCCACACCGGCTCGGTGCCGACCCTGCACGGCGTGCTCGACTCGCGCGCGCGGCCGGTCGCCTGGTCCCGCCCCGTCGACAACCCGTACGCCTACAGCACCGTGCGCGTCGGCATCGCCTACACCGAGGTGAACATGACGACCGCCGAGATCGACGCGCGGGCCGCGTCGGTCGCTCACCTCGACGTCGCCTCCGAGGAGCGCGTCGCCCTCCGCGCGATCTACGACACCCGCAAGTACGGCCGCGGAGCCGGCGGCCACACCTACGGCGACGCCATGAACGAGGGCGAGCGCTTCGCGGTCATCGAGTTCCTGAAGAGCCTGAGCGGCGAGGACATGCCGGCGAAGTGACGAGCCCCGCGGGCCGGCGCTCGGCGCGGATCAGGTCGTCGCGACCGGCGTGACCTTCACGTCGACGGAGAGCGTCTCGCCGCCGCCGCCGACGTAGATGGTGCCGGAGGTGGGGGTCGCGTCGACGTAGTTCCGGCCGACCGCCACCCGCACGTGCTCCGTCTGCGTGACGAGGCCGTTCGTGGGGTCGAACCCGCGCCAGCCGACCTCCGGCAGGTACACCTGCACCCAGGCGTGCGAGGCCTCGGACTGGGCCTGGTTCGGGTTCTTGGGGCCGGTGTAGATGTATCCGCACACGTATCGCGCGGGGATCGACAGGAGCCGCGCGAGGCAGATGAAGAGGTTCGCGAAGTCCTGGCAGACGCCGCGGCGGTTGGCGTAGACGTCGAAGGGCGTGGTCGCGAGCGTCGTCGTGTTCTGGCGGTAGGCGTACTCGCGGTGGATCGTCGAGTTGAGATCCAGCAGCGTGTCCAGGAGGTCGTAGTCGTTGCGGCTCACGAAGCTCATCGCGTATTCGGTGAGCTCCGAGAGCTCGCTCTCGGCGAGCTCGGGAGGCAGGAGGAAGGGCTGCAGCACCTGGCGCTGCCACGGCATCCACACGAGCGGGATGCTCGAGCGCTGGTGGGGCGTGCTCTGGCCCAGGGGGTCGATATCCATGCAAAATACACGCGACTTGGCCTCGATCGCGAGCTCGGTGAACGGCTCGTCGACGAGCAGGCGCCGCACCCGGTTGCCGAACACGTCCTCGTAGTCGACCGTCTGCCCGTCGACCGACACCGAGAGGCTGTGCGAGAGGAGCGCCTGGGTGGTGTCGTGCACCGGCCGGAGGCGGAAGACGTGGGTGCTCCGCTCGATCGGCTTCTCGTAGCGGTACACCGTCTTGTGGACCACGTCGTAGCAGCGCGGCTCCGCCGGGTTCGGGGTGCGCACCTTGGCGGGCGCGGGCGCGGCGGGCGCGGCGCCCTCGGGCGGCCGCACCTCGACGCGGATCTGCCCCTGCCTGACGATGAGGAGCGTCCCCGGAGGCAGCGGCGTCCACTCGAGCCGCGTCGCGCCCACCGGCTCCATGGGCGACGACGAGGCGACGATGCCCACGCGGCTCTTCACGCCGCGCTTCATCATGTCGACCTCGAGGTCCGCGTCGGCGAAGGCGGCGGCCTCGAACGGCGGGCGGAGCTGCGCGGTGTGCATCGCGCCGTCGCCGCGGCGATCCCCGTAGAGCGCGAGGTCGTGGCCGTCGGTGAGGACGACGTTGAGGCTCCCGTGCTCGTTGATGTCCTCGAGCCAGGCGCGGAGCGCCTCGGGGTCGGCCTCGCCGAGCGAGCGCCACCCGTGGCGGGCGAAGCGCTCGAGCAGATCGCAGAAGATGAGCTCGGTGTCGGTGCTGCCGATGGGCTCGAAGGTGCGCGGTCGCGGCCGCGCGCGCCGCTCGTCCTCGTCGTCCTGCGGGAGCTGCGGGGCGCTGTCGAAGGGCGAGGCCTTGCGGATCGCGCTCTCCGAGGGGCGCATGCGCACCGAAGGCGGCGCGAGCTCGAGGCGCTGGAGGCTCCCGCTGTGGGCGAAGAGCCAGTCGCGCCCGCCCCAGCCGCGCGAGAACGGCTGGGTGTTGGCGTCGCTCCGGCCACCCCACCGCGCGGTGCGGATGTGCATCACCATCAGCGGCGACGCGAGGTGCTCCCACGCCTTGATGAGCTCGCTGCGGATGCTGCCGTGGGTCGGGGCGGGCTCCTTGAGCACGCTCGCGGCGGGCTCGCTCCCCGGGTAGTAGCCGATGCCCCAGCCGTCCGGCGGCTTCTTGCCCGGGTGGAGGCAGCGGAGGTCGAACGACGGCGCGAGCTCCCCCTCGAACGACATCGCGAGGACGTTGGGCATGCGGTGCGATCGATCGTAGCGCGAAAGCGGCGCCCGCGTCCCCCCTCGTCGGTGCTGCTATCCGGGGCCGGTGCCGAGGAGCTCGGCGCCGATCCCGTCGCAGATCGCCGCGACCTCGTCGATGACGTGCGTGAGGAGCGCGTGGACCTCGGCGTGGGTGAGGGTGCGGCCGTTGACGACGCGGGTGCCCTGGAGGTGGGCGTCGAGCTGGGCGAGCCGGGCGAGGGTCTGGCCCCCGGGCAGGCGCTCCGCCTCCGGGGGGCGGATCGCGCAGAGCCGTTCGTATGCAGAGTGCACGCAATAGCGCACCGACCGCGGGAACCTCGGCTCGCCGACCAGGAAGTCGGCGACGGTCGCGCCGCTCACCGGTCCGCGCCGCGTCTTCAAGAACGGCTCGAAGCCGCTGCACGCGCGGAGGAGCGAGAGCCACAGGGCGGTCTCGACCGCCGCGTAGCGCGACAGCGGCCCGCCCTCGGCCTCGCCGAAGGCCGACGCCAGCGCGTGGTGCTGGACGTCGAGCAGGCGCGCCGTCTGGCCGACGCGCTCGAGCATGACCCCGAGCCAGATGAAGTCGAGCGCGATGTCGTGGAGCATCGTGCTGCGGAGGAGGCCGAGGCACAGCTGCGTCGACTGCCGCACCGAGCGGTAGAAGCCCAGCGGATCGCGCGCGTATTCGGCTCGAGTCTCGTCGCGCTGGAGGAAGAGGTGGAGCTCGTTCGTGGTCTCCCAGACCTCGAGGCTCACGACCTCGCGGATCGAGCGCGCGTTCTCGCGGGCGGCGCGCGTCGAGCAGACCAGGCTCGAGGGGTTGTCCTCGGACCACGTCATGTACCCCTGGACCTCCTCGCGGTCGCCGAGCGCGTCGGCGCCGAAGCGCGCCACGTACGGCGCCTCCTCGCCGCAGACGATGACGATGGGGCGCCAGCACTGCTCGGGTGAGAGCTCGGCGTCGAGCGCGAGGTTGTGCGTCACCGCGAGGAGGCGCGCCGTGCTCTCGGCGCGCTCGACGTACCGCCCGTACCAGAACGCGTGATCCGCGACGCGGGAGATCATGGCCGCCCCTTGAGGACCCAGGTGTCCTTCGAGCCGCCGCCCTGGCTGGAGTTGACGACGTACGACCCCTCCGCGAGGGCGACGCGGGTGAGGCCGCCCGGCAGGACCCACGGACCCTGGGGCCCGGTGAGCACGTAGGGCCGCAGATCCACCCGCCGCGGCGCCGCGCGGCCGCCGAGCCACGTCGGCGCGCTCGAGATCTCGACGCGCCGCTGGGCGATGTAGCGGCGCGGCTCGGCGGCGACGCGCCGCGCGAACTCCTCGCGCTCGGCGGCGGAGGCCGTCGGCCCCATGAGCATGCCGTAGCCGCCGGCCTCGTCGACCGCCTTCACCACGAGCTCGTCGAGGTGCTCGAGCACGAAGCGGCGATCGGCCTCGCGGTCGCAGATCCACGTCGGAACCTGGGCCAGGCGAGGCTCCTCCCCGAGGTAGAAGCGGATCATGTCGGGTACGTAGGGGTAGATCGCCTTGTCGTCGGCGATGCCGTTGCCGGGCGCGTTGGCGAGGGCGACGTTGCCCTTGCGGTAGGCACGGATGACGCCGGGGACGCCGAGGAGGGAGTCGGGGCGGAAGACCTCGGGGTCGAGGAACGCCTCGTCGATGCGCCGGTAGATCACGTGGACGCGCTTGGGGCCGCGCGTGGTCTTCAGGAAGACGCGGTCGTCGTCCACGAAGAGGTCCTGCGACTGCACGAGCTCGACGCCCATCGTGCGCGCGAGGAACGAGTGCTCGAAATACGCCGAGTTGTAGGGCCCTGGGGTGAGCACGACGACGCAGGGGCCGTCGCCCTCGAACGGGGGCGACACCGAGGCCAGCGTCTCCGCGAGCTTGGCGGGGTAGTGGTCCACGCGGTTGACCGACGCGGCCTCGAACACGCGCGGGAGGAAGCGCTTCGACACGAGGCGGTTCTCCACGACGTACGAGACGCCGCTCGGGACCCTCAGGTTGTCCTCCAGGACGCAGAGGACGCCCTTCCCGTCGCGCACGAGATCCACCCCCGCGACGTGGATGCGCACCCCGCCCGGCGGCGACACGCCCTGGAGCTCGGGGAGGTAGCCCTTGGCGGCGAGCACGAGCTCGCGCGGGACGAGGCCCTCGGCGAGGATGCGCTGGGGGCCGTACACGTCGTCGAGGAAGAGGCCCAGCGCGACGATGCGCTGCTGGATCCCACGCTCGAGCGCCGCGAACTCCTCCCCGGCCACGACGCGCGGCAGGAGGCAGAAGGGGAAGATCTTCTCCACCCCCCGCTGGTCGGTATAGACGGAGAACGTCACGCCCTGCTGCAGGAGCGTGCGCTCGGCAGCGGCTTGGGCGCGCACGAAGGCCTCGGGGCCCTCGGCCTCGAGGGCCTCGACCACGTGACGAAGCGCGGCCCGCGGCGCGCCCGCCTCGTCGAACGTCTCGTCGTAGGCGCCTGCGATCGGCGCGTACCCGTCGAAGATCCGCGAGCTCACGGCGCGGCCTCCTCTTCGGGCTCGGGCATCGGACGGTCGATCGGCAGGCGGCGCAGGTCGAGCGTGTACGGGGCGTCGTCGTGCGGGGTCGCGAGGGCCGCGGCCACCGGCCAGCCGAGGGGGCCACAGACGGTGAAGCGCTGGGCGCGCCGGGCCGAGGCCTCGAAGCGGGTGAGCGGCGGCGAGTCGAACGCGCGGCCCTCGGGGTGCCACACGTGGTACGCGCAGGCGCCGAGCGAGCGCCGGGCCCAGAGGTCGACTACATCGATACGGATAGGATGGTGGATCCCGAGGTGCGGGTGGAGGGCGTGGGGTGGGGCCCACGCGCGGAAGCGCACGCCCGCGACGCGCTCTCCCGCGGTGCGGGTCGGCTTCGTCGGCAAGAGGTGCCCGTTCACCAGGAGCGCGTGGCGCTCGGGGACGACGTTCTCGGCGCGGACCTCGATCCGCTCCATCGACGAGTCGACGTAGCGGGACGTCCCGCCCTGGGTGAGCTCCTCGCCGAGCACGTGCCACGGCTCGATCGCGTTCCGCACCTCGACGCGGACGTCGCCGGCCTGGAGGGCGCCGACCACCGGGCACCGGAGCTCGAGGAACGGCCGGTACGCCTCGATCGGCAGGTCGACGCCGCGCCGCGCGAGCTCGAGAGCGACGTCCTCGAAGTCGCGCCAGATCCAGTACGGGAGGAGGAAGCGATCGTGCAGGCCCTGCCCCCAGCGCACGAGCGGCGCGCGGTACGGCTCCCGCGCGACGGCGGCGACGAGGGCGCGCGCGAGGGTCACCTGCGCGACCGCCATCCGCGGGTGCGGCGGCATCTCGAACGCGCGGAGCTCGACGAGGCCCTGCCGCCCGTACGCGGTCTGGGGATCGAAGAGCTTGTCGATGCACACCTCGCTGCGGTGCGTGTTGCCCGACAGGTCGACGAGGAGGTGGCGGAAGAGCGCGTCGGAGAGCCACGGGGGCGCCGACCCGGGCGCGGCGTCGAACGCGCGCGCGAGGGCGATCTCGAGCTCGTAGAGCGCGTCGTGCCGCGCCTCGTCGACCCGCGGCGCCTGCGAGGTGGGCCCGACGAACAGGCCGGTGAAGAGGTAGCTCAGGCTCGGGTGGTGCTGGAGGAGGGTGAGGAGGCTCGCGAGCACGTCGGGCCGCTGCAGGAAGACGCTGGTCTGGGGCGACGTCCCGCCGAGGGTGACGTGGTGACCGCCGCCGCTGCCGGCGAGGCGCCCGTCGAGCATGTATTTCTCGGAGTGGAGGCCGGCGTGGAGGGCGGCGTCGAAGACGGTCTGGAGCAGCGCCTGGTGCTCGGCGCTCGTCGACGACGGCGGCACGTTCACCTCGATGACGCCCGGGTCCGGGGTGATCGCGAAGCGGAAGAGCTCGGGGCTCTTGGGCGGGCCGTACCCCTCGAGGACGAGCGCGCCGCGATCGAGCGAGCGCCGCGCGCGGTCGACGGCGGCGAGGAGATCGAAGAAGTCGCCCGTCGTGCGGACGGGCGGGAGGAAGACGTGGAGGGCGACGCGGGAGCCGCTCCGCCGCGCCTCCACCGCGAGCGCGGTGCGCACGCGAGCCGGGGCGCCGCCCGGGGCGCGCACCAGCCGCGCCGCTTGGCTCACCGCGTCTTCGCCGCGGCGAGGATCCGGCGGCGTGCCCTCGGGCCACGGCGCCTCGTAGGGCGGGGGAGACCACGCCCACGGCAGCGACGCGAGCGGCAGGCGCAGGCCGAGCGGCCCGTCGCCGGGGAGCAGGAAGATCCGCCCCCGCCGCAGCTGCCAGCGCTCGCTCTCCCACGCG
This sequence comes from Myxococcales bacterium, assembly GCA_016794325.1. Lineage (GTDB taxonomy): Bacteria > Myxococcota_A > Polyangia > Polyangiales > Polyangiaceae > SXNL01. The sequence goes on from JAEUKG010000469.1 coordinate 12,362, forward strand.
CCCGAGTCGCGGGTCAGCGGGAGGACGAAGCCCGCCTCGCGCCCGAGGCCCCGATCGAGCACGCGCGCGAGGCGCCGGCGCTCCTCGGGATCGGCGAGGTCGGCCGCGAGGGGGTCGACGTCCACCGGCAGGCTCGCCTCGTCCTGGAGGAAGCGCCAGGGGTCTTCGTATGCACTCTGCACCCAATCGCCGTGGAGCCCGAGCTCGCCCGCGATCGCGGCCGCGAGCGCGCGCGCCGCCTCGACCCCGTCGCCAGGGACCGGGGCCGGAGGGCCGAAGTCGCCGCTCCACACCGGGACGCCGTCGCGGCGCGCGCACAGCTCGAGCGACCACCGGGGCAGGCTCTCGCCAGGGTAGTGTTTGCCCTGACCGAGGAGCACCGCGGCGCCGGGCGCGAGGCGTCTGCGGAGCTCGGCGGCGAGGGCGAGCGCCTTGTCCCATTTGTCGGCGCCGAGCGCCTCGCCGTTCCACTCGGGGAGCTCGGTGTTCTCGCGCGCGTTGAAGGTGGGCTCGCCGCCGACGGTGAGCACGATGCCCGCGTCGCGCAGGCGCTGGTCGATCGCCTGGCCTGCGGCCTCGACGCGCTGCCAGGTGGCCTCCTCGTAGGGGGCGGTGGGCCGGGGCTCGTGGCCGAGGCGGCCGAGGGTGACCTCGAACGACACCTCCTCGGCGACGACGTCGCTCGTCCCGTCGATCGGCGCCGCCATCGACGGCGACGCGGTGCACACGAGGGCGATGTGCCCCTCGCCGCACAAGAGCCCGCTCGTCGCGTCGAAGCCGATCCACCCGGCGCCGGGCACGTAGGCCTCGGCCCACGCGTGGAGGTCGACCACGTCGCGGCTCACGCCCCGCGGGGCGTCGGGGATCATGCCCTCGTCGGTGAGCTGGACCAGGTAGCCGCTCGCGAAGCGGGCCGCGATCCCCCGCGCGCGAAGGGCGGCGATGAGGAGCACCGCCGAGTCGCGGCAGCTCCCGCGGCCCTCCTCGAGGGTACGCTCCGGCGTCCACACGCCCGCCTCCTCGCGGATGACGTACCGGGTCGCCGCGTGGACCTTCTGGTTGATCTCGACGAGCGCGGGGACGGTCGGGCCCGTCGTGGGGAGCGCCTCGAGGAGGGCGGCGAACCGGGGCCCCGCCGCGTACGCCGGATCACCCCTGTCGAGATAGGGAGCGAGCTCCTTCGCGAGGTCCCCGTGGTACGCGAACGGGAGGCGCTCGGCGGAGTCGTCGACGAAGAAGTCGAAGGGGTTCACGGGCTGGACGTCGACCACCATCTCGACCTCGACGTCGAAGCGGGGGACGCGCACGTTGGAGCGGAAGCTCACCCGCGCGACGTGGTTGCCGGCCGGGTCCTGCTGCCACCGCACGTCGGGCTCCTGCGCAAGTCGGAGCGCGTAGGTCTCGATGCGCGCGCGGACGTGGGGGGCGGGGCGCAGCCGGATGACGTGCGGGCCCAGCGACGCGGGCTCGGGGTAGCGATACGACGAAGCGTGCCTGAGGAGGAGCCTCATGATCGAGCGGCCTTCCAGGGTAGGAGGCCGATTGTTTCACGTGCGTTTCGCCAGGGGCAGCCCCTCGCAACGCCGCGAAACGACTCGGCGGTCCGTCGACCTCGTCGCGGCCTTCGGGCGACCGCGCCACGCCCTCGACGGGCCCGCCGCTCATGGTTCGCGCGACGGTCTCGAAGAACGCGCGCCGCTCGAAGAACCGCCCCTCGATTCGTGCCAGCCGGGGCGAGCCGCGGTTGCGGGCGCGCCAGTCCCACCCGTGGGAGCGCGCGCCCCGCGAGTGGGATCGCGGCGCTCGCCAGCCCGCGTGAGCGCGAGCGCGCCGCGCAACGCGCTCAGCCGGCGGCGCTCGCCGCCCGCTCGATCGCCGGTCGGTACGCGTCCTTCGCGCCCCCGACCACCGGCGCGC
>JAEUKG010000479.1 GCA_016794325.1 Myxococcales bacterium
GCGGGGCCCGTCAGTTCATCGGGCGGGGCTCGGCCGGCTGCTCCGACTTGCGCGGCTCGGCGGCCTTGCCGCGCGAGGTGCGGAGCTCGAGGGCCGCGCGCACGAAGCGGGCGAAGAGCGGGTGCGGCTGGGCCGGCCGGCTCTTGAACTCGGGGTGGAACTGGCAGCCCACGAAATACGGGTGGTCGGACAGCTCCACCATCTCGACCAGCCGCTTGTCGGGCGAGGTGCCCGAGAGCACGAGGCCGGCCGCCGAGAGCTTCTCCTTGAACTCGTTCGCGAACTCGTAGCGGTGGCGGTGGCGCTCGCTCACCTCGGTCGCGCCGTAGGCCTCGGCGGCGACGGTGCCCGGCAAGAGCACGCACGGGAACGCGCCGAGGCGCATCGTGCCGCCCTTGTTCCGCATGCCGCGCTGGTCGGGCATGAGGTCGATCACGGGCTCCTTGCAGTCGCGATCGAACTCGGCGGAGTTCGCGCCCTCGACGCCGGCGACGTTGCGCGCGAACTCGACGACGGCGAGCTGCATCCCCAGGCAGATGCCGAAGAAGGGCACCTTGTTCTCGCGCGCCCAGCCGATGGCGAGGATCTTCCCCTCGGTGCCGCGGTCGCCGAAGCCGCCGGGCACGAGCACCGCGTCGAGGTTCGACAGGAGCTTGTCGGGGCCGCCGCGCTCCACCTCCTCCGAGTCGATGTACTCGAGGTCGACCTTGCAGTCGTTGGCGAGGCCGCCGTGCACGAGCGACTCGTGGAGCGACTTGTACGCGTCCTTGAGGTGCACGTACTTGCCGACGACGCCGATCTTGACCGTGCCGCGCGACGGCTTCTTGAAGCGCTCGACGATGCGGTGCCACGCCGACATGTCCGGCTGGCGGCTCCAGATGTTGAGGCGCTCGGCGATGAGATCGTCGAGGCCCTCGGCGTGGAGGTGCTCGGGGAGCTCGTAGATGCAGCCCACGTCGATCGCCGAGATGACCGCCTCCACCGCGACGTTGGAGAAGAGCGCGATCTTCTCCTTGGTCGACTTCGAGAGCGGCGTCTTCGTGCGGCAGATGAGGATGTCGGGCTGGATGCCGATCTCGCGCATCTCCTTGACGGAGTGCTGCGTCGGCTTCGTCTTCATCTCGCCGGCGGTCTCGATGTAGGGCACGAGGGTGACGTGCATCGAGAGCGCGTTCTGCGGGCCGGCCTCGATCTTGATCTGGCGGATGGCCTCGAGGAACGGCAGCGACTCGATGTCGCCGACCGTGCCGCCGACCTCGATGATGGCGACGTCGACGCCGTCGGTGGCGTCGCGGACCCGCGCCTTGATCTCGTCGGTGATGTGGGGGATGACCTGCACGGTCGCGCCGAGGTACTCGCCGCGGCGCTCCTTGGAGATCACCGCCTCGTAGATGCGGCCGGTGGTGATGTTGTTCTGCCGCGTCATCCGCGCGGTGGTGAAGCGCTCGTAGTGCCCGAGGTCGAGGTCGGTCTCGGCGCCGTCGTCGGTGACGAACACCTCGCCGTGCTGGTACGGGCTCATCGTGCCCGGATCCACGTTGATGTACGGGTCGAGCTTCATGTGCGTGACCCGCAGGCCGCGCGCCTCCAGCAGGGCGCCGACGGACGCGCTCGCCAGGCCTTTGCCGATCGAAGACACCACTCCGCCGGTCACGAACACGTATTTGGTGCGCTTTCGGCTCATCGGCTTCCTCCGCTCGGATCGCCAAGCGGATAGCACATTTCTCCGGGGTGGGCGACGCCGCCCGTGGTACCTTCGATTCAGTCGTGCTTCACGACACTTAGGCGTCCTCGCCGCATTGCAACCTTGCAACGCGGCGACCTCGACGCCAGCGTGCGCCACCGCACGCCTCTCGCGAGTCAGGTCACCCACAAGTTGAACGACCGGGGCAACAGGGCCCTCGTGGCCGGGCGGTACGAGCTCTTCGAGCCTCTCGGCTCGGGAGGGGCGGGGACCGTCTTCCGCGCGCGCGTCGCGGCCACGGGCCACGAGGTCGCGCTCAAGCTCGTGCCGCCGGGGGACGACACCCAGGCGTCGTACGCGCGCGTGGCCGAGCTCGCGCCGAGGCTCGCCGGCCTCCACGACCCGCGCCTCGTCCCGCCGCTCGACTTCGGCCGCGACGAGACCGGGGGCCTCTACGTCGCGAGCGAGCTCGTCCGCGGCGAGCCGCTCGGGCGCGAGCTCGTCACGGTCGAAGACATGTCGCCGGTGGAGCTCGCCCGGGTCTTCTTGAGCGGCCTGGCGTCGGCCCACGCCGCCGGCTTCGCGCACCTCGACCTCAAGCCCTCGAACGTGCTCGTCGGCGGCACCGAGCACGAGATCTTCATCCTCGACTTCGGCGTCGCCCCCGCCACCCGGCGCGTCGAGATCGACCAGGCGATCGGCCACGCGTCGGCGCGCGAGGGGGTCGTGTGGGGGACGCCCGCGTACATGGCGCCGGAGCAGCTCGGCGCCGGCGAGCCCGGCCCCGCGTCCGACGTCTACGCCGTCGGCCTCATGCTCCTCGAGGTCTTCGGCGCGGGCCCGCTCTTCGACCGCCCGTCGCTCCGGGACGAGCTCCGCGCGCGCGTCACCGAGGAGCCCGACCTCACCGGGCGCGTGCCCGCCCCGCTCCTCGGCTTCTTCCAAGCGACGCTCGCGCGCGATCCGGCGCGGCGCATCCCGGACGCCCGCGCGGCGCTCGCGCTGCTCGCGCCCGCGGTGGGCGAGGTCGCGACCCCCGCTCCCACCGCCGTGCTCCCGCGGACGTCCTCCGCGCCACCGTCGTCGCGGCTGCCCTCGAGCCGCGCGCCGCGCCAGGACTCCGAGCACCCGACGAGCATCCGCTCCGCCGCCCTCGGGGCGCTCTACTCGGACCTCCCCCGCACGGTCGACGCCGCGTCGCTGCCGGCGATCGTCACCCCGCCGATCCTGTCGCCCGACGCGGCGCTCCGGATCACCGGCGGGCACCGCGCGCCTCGCCTCCTCACCCAGCTCCCGGCCGCGCCGACCGCGGCGCTCGGGGAGGTCCTCGGCGCGCTCTACCACCCGCTGCGCGACGCGCTCGCGCGCCGCGCGCGCGGGGCCCCGCTCGGGCGCGTCGTCCGCGCGATCGCCCTCGCGACGCGCCTCGAGCTCGACGCCGCGGCGCTGTTGCTCGAGCCGCTCGCCGCGCAGCACCCGGTGGCGCGCGCCGTGGGTGCGACGCTGGTCGCCCCCGTCGCCCGCCGCGTCACGCGCGCGCGCGTCGACGGCGACCCCGCCGACGGGTGGACGCGCACCCTCGAGATCGAGCTCGCGGTCACGCTCGCGAGCGTCGCCGCCGTCCTCGGCGACGGGCAAGGCGACGCGCCGCGCGTCGCACAGCGGTGCGCGCGCCTGCTCGAGCGCGCCGATCGCGAGGGGAGCACGCCCGCGTCGGCGCTGCTCACGCTGCGCATCGCCACCGCCTGCTTCGACGGCCTCGCGAAGGGGACCGACCTCGCCGGAGCGCTCTCGGCCGTGCTCGCGATCCAAGCCAGCGCGCGCGACGAGGCGGCGGGGGCGCTCGACCGGCTCCTCCGCTCCCTGGCGATCGGGACGCTCGCCGCCTCGGTGGAGGGCGCGACCGCCCGGTCGGAGCTCGATCGCGCGCGCAAGCTCGCGCAGGACGTCGGCGCGACGCTGTTCGAGGTCACCGCGAGCGCGCGGCTCGGGCGGCTGCTCGCGCAGGTCTCGGGCCGCGGCGACGCCGGGCTCCGCGTCCTCGAGCGCGCGACCACGTTGACCGCGCAGGGCGACTCGCCCGTGATCGAGCACGATCTCGAGGTGGCGCTCTCGGCGGCGCACGTGGTCGGCGGTCGAGCGGCGGAGGCGCTCTCGGCGGCGGAGCGCGCGCGCGAGGTCGCGAGGGCCGAGCGCTCCTTCGAGCTCGACGCCGCGAGCGTCGCCCGGGTCGCGATCGCGCACGCCCTCGCCGGCGACACGCGCGCGGCGAAGAAGGCCCAGGCCGAGCTCGTCGAAGCCCGCCTCGCCACGCTCCCGCCCGCGGCGCGCGCCCTCGGTCGCGTCGTGCGCGCCCTCACCGCGCTGCCCGACCTCGCGAGCGCTTCGCGCGAGCTCGACGACGT
>JAEUKG010000486.1 GCA_016794325.1 Myxococcales bacterium
CCCCCCGGCAGCCGACCGCGAGAACGACGAGGCCGAGGATCATCCTCCGTCGCATCGCGCGACTCGTATCAAGAACCGGCGTCGCCGTATACTGCGCCGAGGGAGGTCCGATGCCCGCCATCCGAAGCGCCCAGCTCGAGACGATCGCGAAGGCGCTGGCCGAGGTCGAGGTCGGCGTCGCCTGCGAGGGCACGGCGCTCGAGAGCCGGACCTACAAGACCCGCGGCAAGGCGTTCCTCTTCGTGCGCGCCGTCGACGCGCGCTTCAAGGTCGACGCGGCGCGCGGCGAGGTCACCGCCGCGGCCGCGAAGGCGCCGGGCGCGTGCTCCATCGGCGCCGGGGGATGGGTCCACGTTCGCCTCGGCGTCGACGGACTGCCGGCGGGCTCGACGATCGCTCGCTGGATCGCGGAGAGCCACGCGCTCGCGGCGGCAGCGGGGAAGACGCCACGCGCCAAGGAGGCTGCCGGCAGGGCGGCGCCCCCGAAGAAGGCCGCCGCGAAGGAGCGCTCGGGCGCCCGCGGCGCGAAGCGAACGTAGCGCCCGGACGCGATCGGCGCCTACGCTCGCTCGAGCTCCGCGGGCGGCGCGGCGCGGCGCGCGAGCGAAACGGCCATGATCGCCATCCCCACGAGGATCGCGACGTCGGCGACGTTGAACGTCGGCCAGTGGCGCTCGCGGCCGAGGATCGTCGCGTGGAGGTCGATGAAGTCCGTCACCCGCCCGTAGCGGACGCGATCGAACAGGTTGCCGAGGGCCCCTCCGACGACCAGCGACAGCGCCACGTGGCGGGCCGAGAGCCGGCGGCCGAGCCGCGCGTACATCCGCGTCATCGCCCACACGCCGGCGACGCCGACCGCGACGAAGAAGGCCATGCGCGCGTCGTCCGGGAGGAACGCGAACGACGACATCGCGCCGAACGGGTTCTTGGCGAGGGCGAGGGTCACGAACCCGCCGACCGGAACGTGAGCGTCGAGGTGGGCGTCGGCGAGGCGCTTGGTGACGAGGTCGGCGGCGAGCACCGGGACCGAGAGGAGCGGCACCACGAACCCGAGGTAGGGGCGAACCATGGTCCCGCAACCCGCGGGCGCGCGCGTTCGTTCCCGTCGAAGAAGGATCGGGCCGCGCCGCTCCCCCGTCTTCTCCGGGGGCGACGGCGACGACCTCCGCTCGGCTTGCACCGCGACGCAGGAGCTGCGCGGTGAGCGGAGGCCGGGATCAGGGGGCGCAGTAACAGCCGGCGGGGAGACCGCCGACGTCGGTCACGCGACGCGGGTGGAGCTTGGGATCCGCGCACGGGTTGGTGCGCCCCTCCTCGCACTTGGCCCCGCAGATCTTCTCGGTCCCGGTCGCGATGCAGACCAGCGGCCGCTTGCAATAGGACTGGAAGACCCCGTCGCACCGGTCCCCCGGCTGCGTGCCCTCGCAGCCGACCGCGAGGCCCGCGAGGGCGAAGAAGAACCGCGCGCGCATCGGTCCAGCGTACCACCGCGCCGCCGCGCGCGCTTCGTGACGTCAGCGCACGACGCGGATGCTGAACATCGGCGTCTTCGTCACCCCCCAGAGGCGCACCCAGAGCGGCAGGTACATCTCGGTGCCGCGCGCGGTGGAGATGTCGCCGAGGTCGATGACGTCGGTGTGCCCGAACGCCTCGCGGAGGAAGCTCGCGACGGTGCGCTTGGCGTCCGCGTCGTCGCCGCTCACGAAGGTGGAGTGCTGACCGTCGGCGAGGAGCTTGGCGTCGACCATCAGCGGCGCCGCCATCGTGTTGAGCGCCTTGACCACCTTCGTCCGGGGCAGCGCGCGCTGGATCTGCTCGCCGAGCGAGTCGGTGTTCGACACGAAGAGCGAGGGCGGCATGCCCTTCGAGAAGTCGAGCGGGTTCGTGGCGTCCACGAGGATCTTCCCGGCGAGCGCGTCCTCCCCCGCGGAGCGGAGCGCCTCGACCGCGGCCTGCCCGAGCAGCGCGTTCCACCCCAGCTCGGCGTGCCTCGCGGCCTCCGGCATCGTCACGAGCTTCACCTTCGCGTTGTCGGCGTGCCACTTCGCGAAGGGTGGGCTCCCGTAGGCGTCGCCCTCGGTGCGCGCGAGGGTCGCCTTCGGGTCGCGCGTCCCGATCACGACGTCGTGCCCGAGCGACGCGAGCTTCTGCGCGAGCGTGCGCCCCACGATGCCCGTCCCGAAAATGCCCATCTTCATGGTCTCGATCTCCTTGGTTCGTGTGCCTCGAGCCCCAAGCTAGGCTTGCGCGCGCCCCGTCGTCAGGCAGACAATCCATTCACTGACTGATGCTCCCATGTTGACAATCGAGCTCCCCGATCTTCGCGCGGTCCAAGTGCTCCTGGCGGTCGAGCGCGCGGGCGGGTTCGCCGCCGCCGCGCGGAGCCTCGGCGTGACCCGCGCGGCGGTGAGCCGCTCCATCGCTCAGCTGGAGGCGCGCCTGAAGACGCGCCTCGCCCGCCGCACCACGCGCAAGGTCGTCCTCACCGAGGCCGCCCTCGCGCTCGTCGAGCGCTGCCGCGCGCCGCTCGCGTCCATCGGCGAGGCGTTCGAGGTCGCGCGCGAGCGCGACGACGAGCTCGCGGGGACGGTGCGCGTGGCGGGCTCGACGGCGTTCGGGCGCGACGTGCTCGTCCCTCTGCTGCTCGAGTTCCACGCCGCGAACCCGGCGGTGGTGCTCGACCTCCGGATGAGCGATCGCCTCGACGATCTCGTGGCCGATCCCATCGACGTCACCGTGCGGCTCGGCCCGCTGCCCGAGACGTCCCTCGTGGCGCGCACGGTGGGGGCGCTTCCGCTCGCGCTCGCGGCCTCCCCCGCCGTCGTTCGCGAGCACGGCGCGCCGGCGTCGCTCGCCGACCTCGCCCAGTTGCCCGCGGTCGCCTTCCGGGTGCCGGGCACGTCCGAGCGCTATCCGTGGCCGTTCGACGTGCGCGGCGAGCGGGCGCTCGTCACGCCGTCCCGCGTCGCGATCGAGAGCGACTCCATCGACGCGGTGGCGGCGCTCGTGCGCGCCGGCGCCGGTGTCGCGCTCCTGCCGCGGCACCTCGTGGAGAAGGACCTCGAGGCTGGCGCGCTCGTCGCGCTCCTCCCGCACCTCGTGGGCGGAGGCCCGGCGGTGAGCGTCTGCTACACGGGCCGGAAGCTCGTGCCGCGCCGCGTCCGCGCGCTGATCGACCACCTCGTGGAGGCGCTCCCCGCCCGCTGCGCCCCTCACCCGCGCGCGCCGCGCGCCTCCGCGCCGCGGCCGCGCCGCTGAGTCGCGACGCCGGAGCACGTCGATCCGGTGCACGTTCCTCGAGGGCGGTGGGCCGGCGGGCCGTCGCCTCGAGCTCCTCGACGAGGGGCGCCGCTGGCGCTCGGAAGCGCCGCGGATATGATCGGCGAGATGGCCTACCGAACGAAGCGCCCGCGCACGCGCCACATCCTCGCGTTCGGGGTCGGCGCGACCCTCGCGATCACCCAGCTCGGCGCCGGCTGCGTCCCCGCCCCCGCGGCGCCGCCGTGCGAGCCCGACGCGTCTCCGGGCGCGGGCCACTGCACCGACCCCGCTCGCGGCGCGAGCTCGGGCCAAGCCAAGTGAGGCAGGACTTCGTCCTCGAGTGGCTCGGCGGGGCCGCGGAGAAGCGCTTCCGGCGCGTGCGCCCGGAGGACGCGAGCCTCCCGTGGGACACGCTCCGTCCGTCGGACTACGACGCGCGCGCGGTCGAGGGCGCGCGCGCCTGGTGGACCGAGCTCGCCGCCAACGAGGTCGCCGCGGTCGTTCAGTTCTCCAGCGTGCTCTCGGCGCTCGCGTGCGCGCAGGCGCCGCTCGACCTCGTCGGCATGACCAGCCAGTTCCTCTCCGACGAGTGCGCCCACGTCGAGCTCGGGGCGCGCGCCGCGATGGCGCTCGGCGGCGCGGCGCCCCGCACGGTGGACTTCCAGCAGGCCGTCGCCTCCCCGCCCTCCGACCTCACCCCCCTGCAGTGGGCCAACGAGCGCGTGCTCCGGGTGAGCTGCGTCGCCGAGGTGCTCGCCGAGGCCGCCGCCGCGCGCACCTTCGTCGCGTGCACCGAGCCTCTCCCGCGCGCGCTCTACACGAGCATCCTGCGCGACGAGGTCTACCACAAGCAACTCGGTGCACTGTACATCGAATGGGCGTACGAGGACTGGAGCGACGAGGAGCGCGCGCGCCTCGGCCGCGTCGTCGCCGACGAGCTCGCCAAGTTCCGGGGGCTCTGGAGCGTCCCCCTCGCGCCGGTGGGGCCCACGGTGGACGAGCACCGGCTCGGCTTCCTGAAGCGCGGCGAGCTCGGCCAGGTGGCCCTCGACGCCGCGCTCCGCGACGTGGTGAAGCCCCTCGCCGAGATCGGCGTGACGATCGACGACGAGGCCTTCGCCCGCGCCTTCGGCCCCGACGTCACACGCCCGACCTGAGTGCTCGCTCCAACCGCGCTATGCTCGGGCGGATGTCGGAGCTCGGCGGGCCCAAGGACGACGTCGTGCGGAGGTGGTGGCCGCTCGCCCGAGGGATGGACCTCGTGCGAGCTCCAGCCGACCGGGTCGCGGCACTCGTCGCGAGCGAGCTCGAGCGATCGAGCCTGCCCTTCGAGCGCCGACTCGTGCATCCCGCTTCGCTCGAGGAGGTGTTCGCCACGGTACCGTCCTTCACGAACGTCCCGACGACGTTCTTCGTGTTGCCGGGTCTCCACGGCTGGACCGTCATCTGGAACAACTCGTTCCTCTGCGACGGCTATGACTCGCTGGCGTACAACCTGACGCGCCTCCACGGTGTGGACACGCTCCACTTCACGTCCTCTGACACGGACGGTCCGATGCTCGCGGGGACGAGCTTCACCTGGCGCGACGGCGCAGCGGCCGGGGAGCCCTCGCGGAGCGTCCACTGCGCGTCGGGTGGACTCGCGTGGAGCTTCCACGCGACGGGGAGGCCGCTCCCGGGCGAGGACCTGGCAGTGTACGCCTCGAGCCCGGTGCGCGCGCGCTTGGACGAGGAGAAGCTGTCGAGGCTGCTCGCGACGATGGGGGCCGCGCCGTGGCGCGAGGCCTTCTACGACTTCACCGCTCCGATCCAGCGCCTCGACCGCATCGCGTTGCCCTCGTCCATCACATCGCGCCCCATCGGCGCCATCCTCGGACGCGGTGCCGCCGCCGAAGCGACGGGTGAGCTGCCCGAGGGACCGCCCGAATACGTGCGCGCGCACGTCCACGCACCACGCTGGGATGGTCCCGCGGCGCTCCTCCGCGATGGGTCCTGGTGTGGACACGGCGAGCCGGCGTTCTCGATCTTCGATGTGCGCGAGCCGAGCGGCGAGGGCGCCACGGTCGAGTTGCCCGTGGCGCCCGCAGAGAGAGGGGCCGGAGCTCCGTTGGTGCGGGTCGGACACGTGATCGCTTACGACGCCCGTCACCACCCGGCGAGCTCGTTCGAGACGACCTCTTTGGCGGCGCCGACCCGACCGTTCGCGTGCCCGCGCTGCGCGGGAGCGCGCTTCCACGCCGCGGTCGGCTTCGAGATCCCGGCCGACGCGGGCTCGAACGTCGACACGACGTGGTTCGCGATCGCGATCGAGTGCGTGGCCTGCGCCTGGAGCGACCTCGTGTGGGAGGACGAGACGGCGTGAGCCCAAGGCGCCACGGCGCGGCTGGCGATCGGGGCGGGACGAGGTATCCTCGGCGTGATGACGTACCGAACCAAGCGGCCTCGCACCCGCCACATCCTCACGTTCGGGGTCGGCGCGACGCTCGCGATCACCCAGCTCGGAGCGGGGTGCGTCCCCGCCGGCGAGCTCGGGCCGTGCGATTCGGACGCGTCGTCGAGCAACTGCAGCAGCCCGGCGCGCGACGCGAGCCCCGAGGCCAGCGACGCGGCCACCGAGGGTGGCGACGCCAAGTGAGGTGCGCGCGCCAGCGCGCGCTCAGCCGGAGTCGGTGAGCAGCCACGAGCCGAGCTGCACCACGGTGGGCGCGTCGTCGTACGACGTCTCCAGGCCGAAGAGGATCGCCGGGCAGCCGCGCTCGCCGCCCCGCACGATGCCCCCACGGAGCGGCTCGCCCGAGCGCGACCATGCCGTCAGCCGGGCGTCGACGCGGACGCGGGGCACCGTCCAGCTCCCGGGCTCGCCGTTCTGCTTCTCGTAGGGACCGCAGCGCTCGATCGTCTTGCCGGTGGTCATGCGCTCGGCGACCGCGAAGCGCTCGACGTCCGCGAGCGCCATCGCGTCGCCGAACACGGAGAGCGACGACGGCTCGGGGAGAGCGTATTTCGACTCGGACTGTCGGGCGGGCTGCACCACGAGCGCCGTGCCGGCCAGCGCGGGACGGGGCGCCTTCGCGACGCGGCCGTGCCTCGCGGCGTCGATGTACCGCTCGGCGAGGCCGACGAGGGCGCGACGGCGCGCGTCGATCGCGGCGCGCTCCGACCCCGGATCGCGCTCGTAGCCCGCGCCGATCCGGACGGCGGACGAACGGCTCACCGCACCGAGGCGGACGTTCAGCGTGGCGACGTGCGGAACGAGGGTCCGCGCGACGTTGGCGCGCACCGGCTCTCCGTCCTCGTACCGCGTCGCCACGGCGTCGACGGCGATGCCGCCCAGCCACCCGAGCACCGAGATCTCGACGTCGAGCTTGCCGTCGGCGGGCACCGTCTTCGGGCCTTCCCCGCCGTCGACGACCAGCCCCGGCGGCGCCAGGACCGAGAGCGCGACCCGGCCGTCGACGATCGGGCAGAGCGGCACCGAGCCCTGCACGTCGTCGCCGTCGACGCGGACGTCCCCTTGGAGCCGGGCCCCCGGCTCGCGCGCGGCCCCGCCGCAGCCGACGATCGCGAGGGCGGCGTGATCGGGGACGGTGACGTCGAGGTTCACCGTGCGCAGCGGCGTCGAGTGCTCCGTCTCCGCGACGCTCACCTCGAACGCCCTCGAGCCGGGCGCGAGGGCGTGCAACGGCATCCGCGCCTCGAAGGTGTCGCCGGTCCGCGTCGCCTTCACCACGTCCTTCGCGCCAGCGGCGCGCACGAGCACGTCCGCCGTTCGGGCGCGTGACACGCGGCCGCGCACGACGACGGCGCCGTCCTCGACCTTGGCGGTGGGCTCCAGCTTCGGGCCGCAGGCCGGCAGGCCGACGAGCGCGAGCCCGACGACCGCCACGAGGTTCCGCAAGTTCGACGCACGCATCGCTCCCTCCTGGTCGTGCGCTGCACCGAGCGCTGCACCCTCCTACGCCGCCGGCGCGGCGAGCTTCCCGTCGCCGGCCGGTCGTTCGGCGCCACGAGCGCGGCCGCGACGTTGGCCGCCGCTGCCGCGGGCTTTGCTCGGGCGCTCCGGAGGAGGCGGGAGGCCCCTACCCTTGCGTCGATCGCGCGACGGATCGTAGCCGGGAGCGCGGCTCCGCTACTTCACGGCCGCGAGCTCGCGATCACCCGGAAGCGCCGCACGCGCGAACGCCAACAAGCGCGGCGCGAGGCCGTCGAAGTAGGTGGACTCCGGCGGCTTTCCGCGCCGCAGATCGGTGTCGCGCCAGACGGTGCGGACGCCGACCCACTGCGCGAGCATCCGCCTGCAGCCGAAGTCGAGGACCACGTGCGCGGTCGCGCTCCCGATCGGCTTGATCCCGCCCCCCATCTCGCCGTAGGTCGACGCCGCGGGCTCGTAGACGAGCACGAGGCCCACGAGGTCGCGGCTGGCGCAGCGACGCTCCACCGCGTCGTCGTACCCTTGCTCCGACGCGAGCGCGCCCGCGAGGTCCGCGATCGCCTCGCGCGAGAGCGGCTTCTCCGTACCATTCCTACGAGGATAGCCGAGCACGCCGGCGCCAGGGCGCGCCGCGACGTCGAGGCGCACGGCCTCGGCCGAGGTGATGCCCTGGGCGAAGCCCCAGCGCTCGAGCGCGCGGCCAGAGCGGTCGGGGAGCGACACGACGGGGCTCGTGATCTCCCGCTCCTCGTGCCCGCACGCGCGGACCACCCACCGGAAGTCGCCGGGGAGGAGGTTGGCGTTCTCCTCGCACGGCGCGGAGCACTGGCCTCCGCACGAGCGGCCGCGCCAGGGCACGGGGCTGAACGTGGAGCCACCCTGGAGGCGTGTGCACGCCCCCGCCTTCGCGGGCGCGCAGTCCTCCGTCCAACGGAAGATCGGCGCCTCGCCGGGGACGGCCTTCCAGCTTCCGTCGGACGATCTCTTCTCGATCGTCACCCGGGGGGAGATCTCCTCGTCGTGCTTGGCCATGTCGACGATCGCGAGGCGCCCGGCCCCGTACACGCCGACCGCCACCGGAAAGTCGGACGTGCGCACGCCCGGCGCGCTCGCGCTCGCGCTCGCAGGCGCCGCGCTCGCAGACGCCGCGGGCGCGCTCGCGCCCGCAGACGCCGCGGGCGCGCTCGCGCTCGCGGACGCCGACGGCTTGGGCGGGACTCCCTGCGCGTCCCCGCCGGGCTTCGCACACCCCGCGGCGAGCAGCGCCGCCCCCGCCCACGCGACGACCCTCGGAGCGCTCCTCGCCATGCCGAGACTCTACGCCTCCGACCGCCCTCCGGTCGAGTCGCGCGCCCCGCCTGCGGCCGATGCCACACGACGCGCTACGCTCGAGAGGTGGCGAGCGAACGGGGCGAGATCAGGCTCGACGAGGCGCTCCTCCCGAGCGTCGAGCGCGCGGTGCGCGAGCTCGGCGGCGCCATCGAGGAGACCGGCTGGGTCGTCGTCGGGTCGCAGGAGATCACGAGCGCGGTCGTCCGGCTCCCCGGCGGCGAGCTCGAGCTCCACCTCGAGACCTACGACGGGCTTCGACTGCGAGGCCCACGCGCCCTCCTCGACGAGGTGAGAGCTGCCCTCGCGCGCGTCGTCTCCGGGGCGGAGTGACTCGGCGAGCGGCTCTGGATCGTGGACGCTCGGCAGGATGAGGCCGGCATGTGCGAGGACTGCGCGTCTCGCCGCCGCCGATCGAGGCCCGCTCTACTCGCGAGGCGCCTTGCGTGACTTGATGACGCCGACGATCCGCGGGTCACGCTCGAGCTCAAACACCACGAAGACCTCGCCCGTCGCGCGCCCGACGGACCAGATCCGCGCGGGTTGATCCTCGGCCGCGTCGAGCGCGTCCGCGAGCGCGCGCACGTCCGCCGCGAGCGTCGGTGGGTAGCCCGTCGGGAGATCTCGGGCCGCGAGGATCGCGGCGCGCGTCTGGTACGTCACGCGGAGATCACCGAGGTCCGGAGCGCGGGTGCACTCGAGGGTCACGCATCGCGCACCGCCCTCGAGCAGCGCCGCGACCTCGGCCGCGTGTGGGAACGGCGCGGTGGCGAGCCTCGCGACGAGCGCGCGGAGTTCTTCGGGCGACGGCGCCATGAGGACGAGCCTACTCGCTGGAAGGGAGGGTGTGCGCTGTGCTGGCATGACGAATGCACCCGCTCACGCGCGTGGAGGGTCCCATGACTCGGTACGCAAGACCGTGAAGACCGACGTCCAACGGCTCGACGACGCCGAATACGTGCGGGCCCTCAATCGACTCGGCGACGAGGGCTGGGCGCTCGTCGCGTCGGTGCCGCACGAGCGGCACGGCTATTCGCACGAGCTCTACTTCGTGTTCTCCCGGCCGCGCGAGGGCGCCGCCGCGTGAGGGCGCGGGCCCGACGCCCGCCGCGCCCAGGGGAACGTTTTGCGCCCGCGCGCAGACCTGGCGTCATCGCGACAGCACCGGCAGAGTGGTCCGATCGAGCGTCGAACTCGGGCGTCGCCGCGTCCACCCGACGTTAGTCCGAGGCCTTGCGCATGAGGGCGCGGATCGCCAGCAGATGGCACACGAGCATCAACGGGACGCCGAAGGCGACCACGTACGCGATTGGCCCCAACGTCGGCGCAACCTGCAGCCGAACGGAGTTGAACGCGTTGTGGAGCAGGTCGACGAGCCCGAACGCCGTGGCCACCCACGCCGCCTTCATGGCGTGCCGCCACGAAGCGTGGAGGGTGAGGACCGCGACCATCGCAAGCGCCGCCGTGACGCCGTCGCCGATCGCCAGGGGACGCGCCCACTCTGCTGGCGTCGCTCCTACTCCCGGGAAGAGCGCGAGCGCGCCCACCGTCCGAAACATCTGGGGCGTGAGCACGACGACCAGCGCGCGCCTCTTGGGGAGACGGTCGAGGAGCGGAACGACGTGGACTTTGGCGACGACGGTCCACGCCGCGAGCCCCATGATGGCGAGAACAGCGAGCAACTTCGCCTCGGCGGGCATGCTCGATAGGAGAACATGGGCCAGCGGGTCGTTCCAGCGCGATCGCGGCACCCACCAACCCGTCCCGCTCAGTCGGCCGAGGTCGTGACCACGAACGGCGCGAAGCTGCCGTTGGCGTAGACGTCGCTCATCGCGATGACGCCTCCGGCCAC
>JAEUKG010000494.1 GCA_016794325.1 Myxococcales bacterium
CCGCGCCCGGCGCTCCGAGCGCGCCGTTTCGTCACGGACCCGCCCCCGCGCCGGCGACGTCCCCATTCCAGGTCCTCCGCCGCGTCCGGCTCGTGCTCACGCTCGTGTTCGGCCTCCCCTGCCTCGCGCTCGTCGCCTACGTCATCATCCGCATGGAGCTCGCCGAGCGGCGGGACTACGTCATCTTCGACAATGCCACCGCCGGGCCCGTCGTCGTGCACGTGGACGGACACCAGGTCGCCACCCTCGGCACCAGCGCCGCCGAGCGGTCGCGCCTCGTCGAGCTCGAGCCTGGCGCCCACGCGGTGCGCGTGGAGGGATCGGGCGCTTCCGGCGGCGCGGTACAGCCCCTCGAGGAGAGCGCGATCACCGTGCCCGCGCGCGGCCGCTTCGAGAAGGGGATGCGCGCGATCTACCCCGTTGGGCGCGCGCGCTACGCCCTCGTCACCGCGGTGTACGTCGCGAGCGGCGAGGACGTCCCCGACAAGGACTCGCGGAGGCCGCTCGAGCCGCAGGGCAAGCTCGTCGTCTTGCCCAAGGAGGTGTCGCGCATCTACCTCGACGCGATCGACAAGCCGTTCTCCAGGACCGAGTCGATCCCCAAGGGCTCGAAGTCGGTCTCCATCACCCACGTGTGCCGCGTGCGGAGCGCGCGCAGCGTCGGCTGCCCTGGCGCCCCCGAGGTCGAAGACTGAGCCACGCCGACGGGAGGCCGCGCGGCGCCTCCCGACCACGTCGCGGGCGCGTCAGCGCAAGAGCGCGGGGATGGGGGCCCCGTTGTCGGTCACGGCGATCGGGCGGCCGATCGGCGACAGGAGGCTCTCGTGCGGATCGAGCCCCATCGCCGTCGCCACCGTGGCGAGGAGGTTCGGCACCGTCACCGGGTCTTTGACGACCTTCGCCCCCTCGGCGTCGGTCTCGCCGACGACGACGCCGCGCTTGACGCCCGCTCCGGCGAGCACGGCCGCGGCCGCGCCCGGGTAGTGGTCGCGACCGTCGGTCGCGTTGATGCGCGGGGTGCGCCCGAAGTCGCCCATCCAGACCACCAACGTCGAGTCGAAGAGGTTCCGCCGCTCGAGCTCCTTGAGGAGCGCGGCCATCGCCGAATCGAGGATGCCCATCTGGCGCTTCACGCGGGTGAAGTTGTCTTGGTGCGTGTCCCAGCCGTCGAGCGCAACCTCGACGAAGGGCACGCCGGCGGCGACGAGGCGCGAGGCGACGAGGCAGCCGCGGCCGAAGTCGGTCTCGCCGAAGGCCTTCTTCACCTCGGGCTTCTCCGACGACAGATCGAACGCCGACAGATCGGCGGAGTGCATCAAGCGGTCGGCCTTGTCGTACACCGCGCGGTGGCCGTCGACCTTGGGATCGCCGGTGCGCTCGGCGAAGCCGCGCTCCATCGAGTCGAGGAGCTTCGCCCGCGCGCGGAAGCGGCCGTCGTCGACCTCGGGCCCGAAGCCCACGTTCTGCGGCGGATCGCCGGCCTTCTGGAGCACGAACGGGCCGTGTTGGACCCCGAGGAAGCCCGCGCCGAGGCTCGGGCCGTTGATGCTCACGAAGGCGGGCAGGCCGTTCGCCGGGCTGCCGCGCTTCTTGCTCACCCAGCCGCCCATCGACGGGTGGACGACGGTGGGGTTCGGCACGTAGCCGGTGCGCAGGAGGTACTGGGCGCGCTGGTGGTTGCCCTCCTTGCTCGTGAGGCCGCGCACGACCGCGATCTTGCCGGCGAGCGCGGCCATCTGGGGCAGGTGCTCGCTGATCGACAGCCCGGGCGTGCTCGTCTTGATGGCTTTGTGGGGTCCGCCGGTCTTGGTGCCGGGCTTCGGATCCCACGTGTCGATGTGGCTGGGCCCGCCGTTCATCCACAAGAGGATGACGCTCTTGGCCCTGGGGGCGGCCCCGGCCTTGGCGGGCGCGTCGCCGGCGAGCGCGGCCTTGGCCGCCCACTGCGAGAGCGCGGCGAAGGCGAGCGACGAGGCGCCGAAGCGGAGGAGATCACGACGTCCAATCGACATGATGAGCCTCAGTGGTTGAAGAGGAACTCGCTCGAGTTGAGCAGAGCCCAGAAGATGTCCTCGAGCGCCGCCCGCCGAGGATCGGCCGGGGCGCTCCGCTTGGGCGCGAGGCGATCGAGGGGCC
>JAEUKG010000499.1 GCA_016794325.1 Myxococcales bacterium
GCCCTCGCGTGAGCGTGATGCGCACGTGCGCGCTCGCGGTGAGGTGCCGGGAGAGCGCGGCGCGCAGGTCCGCGAGGACCGCGGCCTCGTCGAGCGGGATGTCCATCACCGCGCACGACCGCCGCAGGCGCTCGAGGTGGCGATCGAGCGAGACGAGGTGGCCTCGGTGCGATCGGAGGGTCTCGTAGACGCCGTCGCCGTAGAGGAGCCCGCGGTCGTCGGCGGCGATTCGCCCCTGCGGCTCCGTCACCTCGCCGTCGACCACGTAGGTGGCCGTCACGGCGCGGCGCCCGCGAGCGATCGCGCCCGCGCGTCCGCCTCGCCGATCGCGCGATCGAGCGCGGCTTCGTGCGCTCCGCTCGCCTCGAGCGGCGCCCCCAAGGTGATCACGACCCGGGAGAAGGGCCACGGCACGCGGAAGCCGTCCCACGACGACAGCTCCGTCGCCCGCCGCGCCGCCGCGCCCATGGGGACGAGCGCGGCCCGGGCGCGCCCCGCCGCGAACGCCGCCCCGCCCTTGGAGCGACCGCGCGGGCCGCGCGGCCCGTCGACGGCGAAGGCGACGTCGTGACCGCGCTCGCGGGCGCGCCGCACGATCCGCGCGAGGCCCCGCGCGCCTCCGCGCGAGCTCGACCCGCGCTCGACCGCCAAGCCGAGGAACCCGAGCGCGCCGGCGAGGAGCTCGCCGTCGGCCGAGAGGCTCACGAGGGCCGCCGTCGGGCCGCGGCGCGGCCACGCGAGGAGGAGCATCGTGGCGCCGTGCCAGAAGCACAAGACCCACGGCTGGCTCCGAGCTCGTTCGAGCTCGGGGCTCTCCACCACCTCCACGCGGAGCGTGGCGAGCCACGCCCGCACCAGCACCCCCACGGCGACCCCGCAGAGGCGTCGCCACGACGTGGGCGCGTCCGCGCGCGTCGCCGGCAGCGGCGGCGCCGCGTCAGCCCTTGAGGCCACTCAGCATCGTCCTCGCGCGCTCGAGGTGCGGGTCGTTCTCGATCGCGCGCTCGAGCATCTGGATCGCCTTCGGCTTGTCGCCTTGCTTCATGCTCACCTCGCCGAGGTAGGCGAAGACCTCCCCCTTGGAGATGCCCGCCGCGGCGTCGAGCTTCTGGAGCAGGAGCGCTCGGAACGTCTTCTGCGCCCGATCGAGATCGCCGCTCTCGAGCGCGAGCACGCCGAGGTCGCGGAGGACCTCGATCGAGCCGGGGTCGATCTTGAAGGCGAGGTCGAACTGGGTGAGCGCCACGTCCCGATCGCCGAGCCGCGCGAGCGCGCGACCGAGGCGGTGGTGGTAGACGCTGAGCTCCTTCGTGCGCTTGCCGCCGAACGACGCGATGATCTTCTCGAGCACCTGCGTCGCGTCCCGCTCGCGCGAGGACGCGGTGTAGGCGTCGCAGAGGAGGAGCAGGAGCTCCCGATCGCTCGGCGCGAGCTGGGCGGCCCGCTCGAGGAGCGGCACCGCGTCGGCCGGGGCCTGGCGCTCCTTGACGTGGATCTGCGCGGTTTGCCTCAGGATCTTGACGCGCTGCGCGTTCGCGGCGTCGTCGTCCCCGCTCACGAGATCGGCGTCCTCGGCGAGGAGCGCCGCGAGCCGGTCCCACTTCTTGCGCTTCTCGAAGAGCGCGCGAAGGCGGCCGCGCACGTTCTCGTCGCGCACGTCGACGGCGAGCGCGCGCCCGAGGGCGTCCTCGACCCCGTCGGCGTCGCCGAGCTTCTCGCGGGCCCCGGCCAGGCGCAGCGCGAACGTCACGACGTCCGCTCCGCTGCTGATCGAGACGAGCGCGTCGAGCGCGGAGGCCGACCGATCCCATGCGTCCCGGGCCTCCGCGAGGCGAGCGACGGCCTCGAGGGCGCCGCGGTGCGACGGATCCCGCTCGAGCACGGCCTCGAAGGTCGCGAGGGCGCGCCCCGTGTCCTTCACCCGCGACTCGAGCAGCTCGCCGAGGCGCACCTGGAGCGTCAGCTCCCGGCTCGTGTCTCCGGCGTCGCGCGCGCGATCGATCTGGGAGTTCAGGAGCTCGGCGAGCTCCGCGTCCTGCCCGCTCTCCTCGAGGATGCGCGACAAGAGGAGGATCGCCTCCTCGTGGCCGCCGTCCTCGTCGAGGATCGCCCGCAGGACGTCGATGGCGTCCTGCGTCGCCTTGAACCGCTCGAACTGGGTTCGCGCGACGACGATGCGGAGCGCGGCCCGGTCGCCGGGGCTCTCGGCGATCTCGATCTGGCGCTGGAGCAGGCGGACGAGATCCTGGAAGCGGCCGAGCTTCTCGAAGGCCGCGCGCAGGCGCGCGCCCGCGTCGGCGTCGCTCGGCTCCTGCTCGAGGATCTCCTGGTAGAGCGCGATCGCGCGCTCCGTGTCACCGAGCTTCTCCTCGAAGACGCGCGCCGCCTCGTGCTTGAGGCGGAGGATGTCGCCGCCGTCGACCGAGAGCTCGGCGCGCCGCAGGAGGAGCTTCGCCACCTGCGCGGCGTCGCCCTGCGCGTCGCGGAGCTTGGTGAGCTCCTCGAGCGCCCAGAGATCGGCCTCGTCTTCGGCGAGGAGATCGCGCAAGACCGCCTCCGACAGCGCCGGATCCGCCACCGGAGCGTCGGCGAGCGCCTTGGCCTCGCGGAAGACCTCGCGCTTGGTCTCGAGATCCGTCTCGAGCTTCGCGCGGCTTCGCAGCGTCGCGACGAGGTCGCGCTCGCGGCCGGGTGCGCGCTGGAGCATCTCGATCGCCCGGACGACGTCCAGGTTGTCGGGCGCTCCCTTCTGGGCGCGCAGGAACGCGTCCTCCGCGCCTCGCGCGTCGTCGAGCCGATCGCGCCGCCACTCGGCGAGGCGCACCCAAAGCTCGGTGGCCGTGCCCTCCGCGGCCTGGGCCAGGTTCGGGCTCGACATGCTCGCGGCCGCCTGCTCGTGCTGGTCGAGGGCCTTGGCGAGCGCCTGCTGGGCCGAGGCGAACGTGCCGTGGGTCGCGGCGAGGCGCTCGAGCTCGGCGAGCACGTCGGGGTTCGCGGGCTCGTCGAGGAGCGCCGCCTCCACCGCGTGCTGAGCGCGGGTGGGATCGGAGACGTCCTTCTCGAGCACGCGAGCGAGGTCGAGCCGCGCGCGGACGCGGTCCTCGGCGCGCTCGGCCTTCGCGACCTTCCGCTCGAAGAGCCCGGCGATCGCCTCGCCCATCGCGAGCTGGCGGTACACGGACTCGAGGATGTCGAACACCTCGTCGAAGAGGGACGGATCGTCGAGCAGGCGCTCAAGCGTCGCTCGGCACGCCGCGTGGTCGGGCACCTTCTCGAGCGCGACACGCAACGTCCCGAGACCTTGAGCTTTTTCGCCGAGCTTGTCGATCTGGAGCACGGCCAAGCGGTGGTGGAGCTCCGCCTGCTCGCTCGCCCCCTCCGCGAGCCCGATGCGCCGCTCGAGGACGTCGACGAGCGCGCGCGTGTCGCCGAGGCCGCCGTAGACGCCCTCGAGCGCGGAGAGCACCTCCAGGCTGTCGCCGCCTCGCTCCGCGGCCGACTGGAACGCCTCGGCGGCGCGCGGGAGGTCCGACAGCTCGGCCTGCGCGACGCGACCGAGCCGCATGTAGAGATCGGCCGTCGTCGCGGCCTCGAAGACGCTGGCCGCCTTCTCGGCGAGCGCGTCGGCGTATTGCTCGTAGCCGGCTTTGCCGAGCACGCGCGCGACGCGCTCGATCTCCGCGTGCACCTCCGCGTCGTGCGGGACCTCCGACAGGGCGCGCAGGAGCGCGGCGAGCGCCTCCTTCGGGCTCGAGAGCTCCGTCTCCTGGAGGGCGGCGATCGCCCGCAGCGTGCGGGTGCGGGGCTCGGGCTCCGACTCCGCCCGGAGGCGCAGCTCGAGGACGTCGACGACGAGCTCGTGCTGGCGCGCGCCGCGAAGGACGGGCTCGAGGATGTCGGCGGCCTCGACGCGGATCTCCTCCCGGCTCTCGGCGAGGGCGCGGACCGCCTTCACCGTGTGATCGTCGTAGCCGCCCGCGAGCACCTCACGGTACGCGTCGAGCGCCTGCGCGGGCTCCTCGAGCTCACCCGAGAGCAGATCGCCGATGCGTCGCTTCAAGTTGCGTCGCTCGTCCTCACCGGCCGTCTGCGCGGCCTGGAGGCGCAGGTTCTCGAGGAGCTCGGGCCAGAGCTTCTCTTGGGTGTAGAGCTCGCCGAGGCGGCGCACCACGTCGGCGTCGCCCGGGCGCACGGCGAGGGCGTCCGAGAGGAGCTGGATGGCCTCGCGGCGGTCGCCCAAACCCACCTCGTAGCGCTGGGCGGCGTCGGACAGGAGCTGGAATTTGAGCCCTTCGTCGTCCTCGCCGCAGAGCTCGATCCGGCGCTTGTAGAGGTCGACGAGCCTCGCGGCGTCGTTCTTCGCCTCGTAGAGCGGGATCAGGTTGTCGAGGGTGAAGGCGCTGTCGGGCTCGAGCTCGAGGGCGCGCTCGTAGGCGTCGACCGCCCCCGGCATGTCCTCGAGCATGTCGCGCCGGGCCTCGCCGATGCGGCGCCACGTGCTGGCGCGCTCGTCGTCGGCCGACAGCAGCTCGGCCTTCTTCGCGAGGACGCGAACGAGCGACGGCCAGTCGGACAAGAGCGTCGCGAGCTGGTCCATCTCCTCGAGGGGCCGGATGTCCGTCTCGTCGAGCTTGAACAGGCGCTCCCACGCGTCGAGGGCGTGGCGCGGATCGTCGCGGCGCTTGTCGTGAAGGCGCGCGAGGGCCTCGAGGAGCTCGCGCTGACCGATGCCGTCGATCTTCGCGATGCCGGTCTCGTACGCGGCCGCGAGGTCGTCCCAACGCGACGTCGCCACCGCGAGCCGGTCGAGCTGCTCACGCGACTCGCCGTCCTCCGGATCGAGCTCGAACGCCTGCTTCACGCACGCGAACGCTCGCTCGACGTCCTTGCCCCGCTCCTCCCACAAGAGGGCGGTCTCTCGGAGGATCTGCACGCGGTCCGAGACGTCGTTGGCGATGCGCAGCCGCTCCTCGTTGACCACGATGAGCTTCCGCCAGTCGTCGGCGCCCTCGTAGATCGGACGGAGGATGTCCACGATGCGCGCCCGGTGCTCGGGCACGGCGACGAGGCGCTCGAGGGCGCCGATGGCGGCCTGGCCCACCCCGCCGACCGGGTCGAGCTCCACGACGCGCTGGTACTCGTCGATGGCGCCCGGCACGTCGCCGAGCTTGCCCTCGAGGAGCTTGCCGAGGTCGAGGCGGAAGCGCGCCTCGTCCTCCGGGAGCGCGCTCTGCTCGGCGCGCTTGCGGGTGAGGTCGGCGAGGTCCTGGTGCCGCCCTCGCCGCTCGAAGAGGCGGGTCAACGAGTCGAGCGTCTTGCCGTCGGACTCGTCGACGTCGAGCGCGCTCCGGTAGGTGGCGATCGCGGCCTCGTCGTCGGCGAGCTCCTTCTCTTCGAGCGCGGCGATGGCGTGGAGCGTCGCGAGGCGGTCCTCGGGCGAGGTCTTGAAGTCGAGCGAGTCGCGGTAGAGGGCGACCCGGTCCGCGTGCCGGCCGCCGCGCACGAGCAGCCGGTCGATGGCGGCGAACGCCTGCGGCGACTCCTCGGGCGAGAACGCGTAGGCGCGGCGGTAGAACACGAGCGCGCGCTCGTCGTTCTTCTCGGCCTCGAAGAGCTCGCCGGTGCGCAGCGCCAGCCGCGCGGTCGCCGGCTCGTCCGAGCTCTGCTTCTCGAGCTCGGTCGCGTAGATCTCGGCGAGGCGAGCCTCGGCCGCGGCGACGCGCGCGAGGCGCTCGAGCTCGGCCCAGGTGGACTCGTCGGTGAGATCCTCGGCGAGGAGCTTGCCCGTCACCTCGAGGGCGGCGCGGTAGTCCTCCTCCTGCTCCTCGCGCAGCTTGGCGAGGCGCCGCAGGAGCTGGCGACGCTCCTCCGGATCTTGGCTCGCGTCGAGGCGAGCCTCGACCGCGCGCATCACCTTCCGCCAGTCGAGCCGCGCGAGGTACACGCCCTCCAGCATCTCCGCCGCCCGCGCCGCGTGATCGCGCTCGCCCATGAGCTGCTCGAGCGCCGCGATGGTGGGCTCGTGTTGGGCGTCGGTGCGGAGCGCGCCCTCGTATTGCTCGAAGGCCCGCTCGGTGTCGCCGGCCTTCGTCCGCCACACCTCGCCGAGCTTGAAATACAGCTCCGCGCGGCGCGCGACGCCGACCGTGTCGAGGCCGAGCTCGCGCTCGTACACCGCGATGAGGTCGTTGAAGCGCCCGAGCTCGCCGTAGAGTCGCTCGAGGGCGCTCGCGGCCTCGGGGTCGAACGCGCCCTCGAGGATCTCCTCGTAGACCGTGATCGCCCCCTCCTTGTCGCCGAGCTCTTCCTCGGACAGGCGGGCCTGCTTGAACAGGATGACGCGCTTGTCGTCGTCCGAGGCGGCGACCTCGGCCCGGCGCTTCAGGATCTCCAGGAGATCCGCGTGCTCGCCGAGGGCCTCGTGCAGCCCTTCGAGCGCCACGAGCGCGCGCTCGTCGTCGGCGCGGAGCTCGAGGGCCTTCTTGTACTTCGCCTTGGACAGCTCGCGATCGCCGAGCCGATCGCGGGCGAGCTCGCCGGTCCGCAGGAGCACCCCGAGCTGCCGCTCTTCGTCGAGGACGTCGGGGGCGACACGCTCGAGCAGGCGGACGTAGGGCTCGTAGGCCCCGCTCGCGGCGACCAAGCGCTCGGCGCGCTCCAGCCAATCGCCGAAGTCGTCCTCACCCGCCGCGGCGGCGAGGCCCGCCGAGGTGTACGAGAACGCGCGCGCGGCGTCGTTCAGCTTGGCTTCGGCCACCGTGGCGGCCTGCGACAGGAGGGCGAGCCGCTCGCGGACGCCCCCCTCGCTCTCGATCTCGATGTCGAGGACGCGCAGGAGCGCGGCGTCGGCGCCGTCGGCCTCGTAGAGCGGCCGGAGGATCGCGGCCGCGTCGCGGCGCGCGGCCTCGTCCGAGAGCATCTCTTCGAGGGCGCGGCGGCTGCGCTCGTGCGACGGCGCGAGGGCCAGGGTCTCGCGGAAGGCGGAGAGCGCCCCCTCCTTGTCGTCGAGGCGCGCCCGCTGCACCTCACCGAGGCTGCAGGTGAGCTCGACGCGCTCGGCGTCGTCGGTGGTGATGCCGAGCTGCGCCTCGAGCGTCTCGGCCAGGTCTTGCCAGCGCTCCGCCTTCGCGTAGAGCTTCGCGAGCGCGCGCAGCACCTCGCCCTCGGCCCCGAAGTCGTCGAGCACCGCGCGGTACGCGAGGATGGCCTCCGGAACGTCCCCGAGATCGTCGGCGAGCGTCTTGCCCGCGCGCGTCATCAGCTCGCGGCGCG
>JAEUKG010000509.1 GCA_016794325.1 Myxococcales bacterium
TTCGTGGGGGCAGCGCGCACCGTCACCGGGTCCAAACACGTCGTCCGCACCCAGCACTCGACCGTCCTCCTCGACTGCGGCCTCGTCCAGGGCAAGCGGCGGGAGTCGATCGACCAGAACAAGAACCTCGGTCTCGACGCCCGCGGCGTCGACGCCGTCGTGCTCTCGCACGCTCACATCGACCACTCGGGGGCGCTGCCGCTGCTCGTGAAGAGCGGCTTCGACGGCGCGATCTACACCACCCCCGCCACCCGCGACCTGTGCGCGGCGATGCTCGCCGACGCGGCGATCATCCAGGCCCAGGACGCGCGCTTCATCAACAAGTGCATCGAGCGCGACCAGTCCGACATGGACCCGGTCGAGCCGCTCTACACGCCCGACGACGTGGTGAAGGTGCTCGAGCGCATCATCTCGGTGCCGTACCACCGCCGGGTGCCGGTCGCGAAGGGCGTGGACGTCGTGTTCCACGACGCCGGGCACGTCCTCGGCAGCGCCATCACCCAGCTCTACGTCGACGAGGGCGGCAAGGAGCGCTGCCTCGTCTTCACCGGCGACCTCGGGCGCAAGCACCTGCCGATCCTGCGCGACCCCGAGATCCCCTCGGGCGCCGACGTGCTCATCACCGAGAGCACCTACGGCGACCGCCTGCACAAGCCGGTCGAGGCCCTCGAGGAGGAGCTGCTGAACGTCGTCGAGCGCACCCGCAAGCGCGGCGGCAAGGTCATCATCCCGTCGTTCGCGCTCGAGCGCGCCCAGGAGGTCGTCTTCTACCTGAAGGGCCTGCGGCGCAAGGGCGCGCTGCCGCGGATCCCGGTGTTCGTGGACTCGCCGCTCGCGGTGAAGATCACCGACATCTTCAAGCTCCACCCCGAGTGCTACGACGCCGAGACGCGCGAGCTCGTCGACGGCCGCGACTCGCCGTTCGACTTCGAGGACCTGCGCTACGTGGCCGACCGCGAGGACTCGAAGGCCATCGACGCGATGGACGAGCCGGCCATCATCATCTCCGCGAGCGGGATGTGCGAGGCCGGGCGCGTGCTCCACCACCTCAAGGCGACGGTCGAGAGCCCCAAGAACACGATCGCGATCGTCGGCTTCCAGGCGCAGCACACCCTCGGGCGCCGCCTCGTCGAGAAGCGGCCGCGGGTGAAGATCTTCGGCGTCGAGCGAGAGCTCCGCGCCGAGGTCGTGACCCTGAACGGCTTCAGCGCCCACGCCGACCAGCGCGACCTCGTGGAGTACACCGCCGCCGTCGCCGAGCGGGGCAACCTGCGCCACGTCGCCCTCGTCCACGGGGAGCCCAAGGCCCAGGACGTGCTCGCGGGCCTCCTGCGCAAGAAGGGCGTCCCCGAGGTCTCCGTCCCCGAGCCCGGCCAGGAGCTCGACCTCTGACGGAGCGCGGCGCGCGCGCTATGCTGAGCGCATGAAGCTTCCTTGGTCCCTCGTCGCCGCGGGGGCGCTCCTCCTCGGCTCGTTCGCGGCGTGCTCGAGCGACGGCGGCGGCGGCGGAGGCCCGGCCGGCGACGCGGGCGCCGACGCTCCGGCGGTGGACGGCGCGGGCCCGCCGGTGGTGACCCAGAGGGTGGTGCTCGCCCCCGCGTTCGCCGGCATCAAGCTCACCGGCCTCATCGAGCTCGTGTGGGGCCCCCGCGGCTTCTACGCGCTCGAGCAAGCGGGGACGATCCGCCGCTTCGCGCCCGGCGAGGCGACCGCCGCCACCGTGATGACCATCCCCAAGGCCGACATCGTCGCCGGCGGGGAGGCCGGCCTCCTCGGGCTCGCCGTGCACCCGAAGTTCGCCGAGAACGGCTTCGTGTACGTGTATTATACAGCTCCGACCACGACCGCGGGGTCGCCGTTCAAGAGCGTCCTCGCCCGCTTCCGCTCGAGCGACGGCGGGTCGACGCTCGACCTCGCGAGCCGGAAGGTGATCCTCGAGGTCGACCAGCCGTTCCCCAACCACAACGGCGGCAAGCTCCTGTTCGGGCCCGACGGCTTCTTGTACTGGTCGCTCGGCGACGGCGGCTCGGGCGGCGATCCGGGCAACCGCGCGCAGGACAAGGACTCGCTCCTCGGCAAGATCCTCCGGATCGACGTCGACGCCGGCGACCCGTACTCCATCCCGACCGACAACCCGTTCGCGGCCGGCGGGGGCAAGCCGGAGGTCTTCGCGCTCGGGCTGCGCAACGCGTGGAAGCTCGCGTTCGACCGCGACGGCGTGCTGTGGGCGGGCGACGTGGGCCAGGGGAAATACGAAGAGGTGGACCGCGTCGTGCGCGGCGGCAACTACGGCTGGCGCCTCCGCGAGGGGCGGCACTGCTTCGAGCCTGCGACGAACTGCCCGACCGACGGCCTGATCGAGCCCGTCGCCGAGTACGATCACGGCCAGGGGATCTCGATCACCGGCGGGTACGTCTACTACGGTGCGGCGGTCCCCGAGCTCGTGGGCAAATACGTCTACGGGGACTACGGGAGCGGCCGCGTCTGGGCGCTCCACCCGCCGACGGGCACGGTGACCGTCCTCAACGAGGAGGGCGTGAGGCCGCGCATCTCCACGTTCGGGCAGACGCCGGACGGCGAGATCTACGTGGTCGACTACACGCAGGGGACCCTCTTCCGGCTCGAGCTCGAGCGAAGCCGCTGACGGCGGGCCTCGGACTCCCGTC